>NZ_JBFAHW010000034.1:0-98933 GCF_040654355.1 Streptomyces sp. NPDC050704
CGGGGAGTTTTTTACACCAAATCCTACGCCCCCGGCGTTTTCCGCTCGCGGAGGCGTGGGTTATTTTTGCCGGTCAACCTCCCCCCCACGCGTCTTCAGTTCTGCTCGGCCCACCACTCCTTGAGCGCCGCCACCGCCGCGTCGTACTCCATCGGGCCGTTCTCCAAGCGCAGCTCAAGCAGGAACTTATAGGCCTGTCCGATGGCCGGGCCTGGACCGACGCCCAGGACCTCCTGGATCTGGTTGCCGTCGAGGTCGGGCCGGATGGCGTCCAGCTCCTCCTGCTCCTGGAGCTGGGCGATCCGCTCCTCCAGACCGTCGTACGCACGCGAGAGCGCGGCGGCCCTGCGCTTGTTACGGGTCGTGCAGTCGGAGCGGGTCAGCTTGTGGAGGCGATCGAGGAGCGGGCCCGAGTCGCGCACATAGCGGCGGACCGCGGAGTCCGTCCACTCCCCGGTGCCGTAGCCGTGGAAGCGCAGGTGCAGCTCGACCAGCCGCGAGACGTCCTTCACGAGCTCGTTGGAGTACTTGAGCGCGGCCATCCGCTTCTTGGTCATCTTCGCGCCCACCACCTCGTGGTGGTGGAAGGAGACCCGTCCGTCACTCTCGAAGCGCCGCGTCCGCGGCTTGCCGATGTCGTGCAGCAGCGCGGCGAGGCGGAGGGTTAGGTCGGGGCCGTTCTCCTCCAGCTCCATGGCCTGCTCCAGGACGATCAGGCTGTGGTCGTAGACGTCCTTGTGCCGGTGATGCTCGTCCCGCTCCAGACGCAGCGCGGGCAGCTCGGGCAGCACACGGTCGGCGAGCCCCGTGTCGACGAGCAGCGTCAGCCCCTTGCGGGGGTTCGCGGAGAGGATCAGCTTGTTCAGCTCGTCGCGCACCCGCTCGGCGGAGACGATCTCGATCCGTTCGGCCATGGCCGTCATCGCCGCGACGACGTCCGGCGCCACCTCGAAGTCGAGCTGCGCGGCGAACCGGGCGGCCCGCATCATCCGCAGCGGGTCGTCGGAGAAGGACTCCTCGGGAGTGCCCGGCGTACGCAGGAATTGTGCGGCGAGATCGTCGAGCCCACCATGCGGGTCGATGAACTCCTTCTCGGGGAGCGCCACGGCCATCGCGTTCACCGTGAAGTCGCGACGAACCAGGTCTTCCTCGATCGAGTCGCCGTACGACACCTCAGGCTTGCGCGAGGTCCGGTCGTACGCCTCTGAACGGTACGTCGTCACCTCGATGTCGAAACGCTGATCGACGTCCCCGACGCGGGCGTCCTTCTGCGCCCCGACCGTGCCGAAGGCGATACCGACCTCCCACACGGCGTCCGCCCAGGGCCGCACGATCTTCAGTACGTCCTCGGGGCGGGCGTCGGTCGTGAAGTCCAGGTCGTTGCCGAGCCGACCGAGAAGCGCGTCCCGGACGGAGCCGCCGACCAGGGCGAGAGAGAACCCGGCCTCCTGAAAACGGCGGGCGAGATCATCGGCGACGGGGGACACCCGCAGCAGTTCGCTCACCGCGCGGCTCTGCACCTGACTCAGTGCACTGGGACTGTCTTCGTTGGCGTTCGACACAACAGAAAAGGTTACGTGGCCCAGACGCCCGCGAGCGCCTCCATTAAACGTCCACAGATACCCCCGCCGATCCGTGTGGGGATGCCGCCTTCGATACGTACACATAGTGGGACAGCACGCCCTCCCGCCGATCTTGTGGAGGAGACCGCGGCACTTACCCTCAGCGCGCATCGTTACCATGCGTGGACGCACATTCCGACGACCACTGACGACGACGAGGGACGGGCGAGCGCGTGGCCGAGGCGGCAGACTTCCAGGGGACGAGTCCCTCACCTGCCCGCCGCTGGCTGCGGCGCACCGGAGCACTGCTCGCCGGGGCGCCTCTGCTGGCCGGCGCCCTCCAGCTGCCCACGTCGCCGTCCGTGAACGCGGCGGTCCCCACGACCGTCGCCGAGGCCACCGGGCCCAGCACGGTAGACGTCTCCCTTGACTCGCTCAGTCCTCGTGTTCCCTCCGACGGGGACACGCTCACCGTCTCCGGCAGGGTCGTCAACAAAGGCAAGCAGACGGTCACTGACGCGTCTGTCGGCCTGCGGGTGGGCCCGACCATGAACGGCCGCTCGGCGATCGACAACGCCGACGACAACAACGAGTACGCGGGCACGCAAGCCGGTGACAAATACGAGGAGAAGTTCTCCAAGCTCACGCCGGGCGTCGCACAGACCTTCAGCATCTCCGTCCCTGTCGACAAGCTAGCCTTGAGCTCCGACGGCGTCTACCAGCTCGGTGTCACACTCGCCGGCCAGACCGCCGCCACACCGTACGAGCGAATCCTCGGCATCGAGCGGACCTTCCTGCCGTGGCAGCCCGACGCCCCGGATACGAAGTCCAGGACGACGTTCTTGTGGCCGCTCATCTCCACGTCCCACATGACGGCCGAGACGGGCTCGAACGAACAGCAGACCCCCGTCTTCAAGGACGACGGCCTGGCCGCCGAGCTCTCCCCCGGCGGTCGCCTGCAGCAGCTCCTCTCGCTCGGCAAGAACCTCGATGTCACCTGGGTCATCGACCCGGACCTGCTCGCTTCCGTCGACGCGATGACGCGCGGCTACCGGGTCCAGGTGAACGGCTCCAGTACGACCACCACGGCCGGCACGCACCAGGCGGTGGCCAAGCAGTGGCTGGCCGAGCTGGAGAAGACGGTCGCCGACAAGGAAGTCGTCGCCCTCCCCTTCGCCGACCCGGACCTGGCGTCGCTGGCCCACAAGGGCAAGCCCGTCACCGGGTCGCTGAGTCACCTCAAGGACGCCACCACCGTGGCCGCGACCACGGTCCAGTCGATCCTCCACGTCACGCCCAGCACGGACTACGCCTGGCCCGCGAACGGCGCGATCGACCCGTCGATCGTCAAGGTCGCCACGTCCGCCGGCGCCGACACGGTGATCTCCCGCAGCGACAGCCTGAAGGAGACCGGCACTCTCCCGTACACGCCGTCCGCGGCCCGCCCCATCGGCGGCGGCACCACCGCGGTGGTCGCGGACGCCCGCCTCTCGACGGTTTTCCAGGGCGACATGACGGTGGCCGGCAACTCCACCCTCGCCGTGCAGCGGTTCCTCGCACAGAGCCTGATGCTCACGCTCCAGGCCCCGGACAGGCAGCGCAGCGTCGTGGTCGCCCCGCAGCGTATGCCGACGGGCAGCCAGGCCCAGACGATGGCACAGGCACTCACAGCGCTTCAGAGCGGGAACTGGTCGCAGTCGGCGGGCCTGGCCGCCGCCGCCAAGGCCAAGCCGGACCCTGGCGCCACCACACGGGTCCCGTCGGCGTCCTCGTACCCCCCCTCGCTGCGCAAGCAGGAACTGCCGCAGCCGGCCTTCGTGCAGATCGAGAGGACACAGGGGGAGCTCGACAGCTTCCAGGTGATCCTCGCGGACAAGTCCCGGGTGGCCACCCCCTTCGGGCGGGCCATGGACCGGGCGATGTCCACGTCCTGGCGCGGCCTCACCACCGAGGCGACGGTGTACCGCGACGGTGTGGAGCAGTACCTCATCGGGCTCACCGAGGGTGTCGGGCTGATCGAGAAGTCCGAGGCGAAGCTCTCGGGCCGCAGCGCCACGATCCCCGTCACCGTGCAGAACAACCTCGTGCAGGGCGTCGATCACCTGGTACTGCGCCTGACCTCGACGCAGCCGAGCCGCCTCAGCATCGGCGAGGAGGCCTTCGACGAGCAGCCGGTCGCGGTCTCGGGCGGGCACAGCCAGTCGGTGAAGTTCACCACCAACGCCCACGCCAACGGACGGTCGGCGGTGGTCGCCCAGCTCTTCACGGAGGACGGTGAGGCGTACGGCCCCGCCATCACCTTCGACGTGCGGGTCACCGAGATCACCCCGACGGTCATGCTGGTCATCGCCGGTGGTGTCCTGCTGCTCGTGCTCGCCGGATTCCGGATGTACACGCAGCGCAAGCGGGCGGCCTCCCGCCACGCCGAGCAGGAATCGGAGAACGTCCACGCGGACGACGAGGCCGAGGACGCTCCCGATGAGCCGTCCGGCGCCGAGTCGAGGGCAGACGACCCGGAGCACCCGAGTGACCCTTCACCGGACACCGCACCGGAAGTCACCGACCCGTCCGGCACGGGTGAGAGAGTGGACCGTTGAGCGATGTCGTGGCCCGTGGGCCCGGGGACGATGAGGTGGGGTAACCATGAACGCGCCGTACGACGGTGACCGCGGTCAGGGCGCGGGCGGCTCCGGCTACCCCGACGACCCGCCGCAGGGCCCGCCGGAACCGGGCGAGGTTCCTCCGCAGCCCGCAGCCGACGGGTACTTCCAGGACGCCTACGCCCAGGATCCCTACCGCGCGCAGGACCTCTCCGCCCAGGACCCCGTCGCCGAGGCGCTCTACGACCGTGCGGCGCACCCTCCGCCACCACCCGGCACGTACCAGCCCCAGCCGCCGCTCTACGCCCAGCCGCCTCAGTCCCCGTACGCCCCCGACCCACGCGTGTGGGCGCAGACCCCGGCGCCCGAACCCGAGGGCCCCACGCAGTACCTCCCGTACGGGGACGACGCCCGTACGACCCAGTTCGTGGGCGTGGACGACCTGGTGACCCAGGCCGGCGAGCAGCGGCACGAGCCGGACGCGTTCGCGCATCTCTTCCGGGATCAGCAGCAGGGCGGCGGGCATCCGCCGATGGAACACCCGTCCGTGCCGGGTCCAGCACACGCAAAGCCCGCGGGCCAGGGTCCGCCGGCACACCCTCCGACCCCGGAGCCGGTTTCCGCATCCCCCGCACCCGCCACGCCCGCGGGACACGCGGCGAAGAAGGGCGGGCGGGCCTCGGGCCTGCTGAAGTCGAGCGCGGTGATGGCGGCCGGCACGATGGTGTCCCGGCTCACGGGCTTCATCCGCTCGGCGTTGATCGTTGCTGCGCTGGGCGTCGGTATGCTCGGTGACACCTTCCAGGTCGCCTACCAACTGCCGACGATGATCTACATCCTGACCGTCGGCGGCGGCCTCAACTCAGTCTTCGTACCGCAGCTCGTGCGC
Source organism: Streptomyces sp. NPDC050704 (assembly GCF_040654355.1). NCBI lineage: Bacteria > Bacillati > Actinomycetota > Actinomycetes > Kitasatosporales > Streptomycetaceae > Streptomyces > Streptomyces sp. NPDC050704. The sequence continues at coordinate 5,052 of NZ_JBFAHW010000034.1, forward strand.
GCCATGAAGGACGACGAGGACGGCGGTGAGGCATACGCCAACCGCCTTCTGACCCTCGTAGTGGTGGCTCTCGGCGCGCTCACCGTGCTTGCGGTCCTCGCCGCGCCTCTCCTGGTCCGCGTGCTGTCCGCGCCGGTCGCCGGTGATGAGGCGGCCAACGAGGTCGCCATCACCTTCGCCCGCTACTTCCTGCCGACGATCTTCTTCATGGGCATTCACGTGGTGATGGGCCAGATCCTGAACGCCCGCGGAAAGTTCGGCGCGATGATGTGGACTCCGGTCCTCAACAACATCGTCATCATCGTGACGCTCGGTCTGTTCATCTGGGTGTACGGCACCGCGGCCAACTCCGGGATGGTCGTCACGAACATCCCGCCGGAGGGTCAGCGCCTGCTCGGCATCGGCGTGCTGCTCGGCCTTGTCGTGCAGGCCCTCGCGATGATCCCTTACCTTCGCGAGACCGGCTTCCGGCCGCGGCTCCGCTTCGACTGGAAGGGCCACGGTCTTGGCAAGGCCGCGATGCTCGCCAAGTGGACGATCCTGTTCGTCCTCGCCAACCAGGCGGGCGCTGTCGTCGTCACCCAGCTGGCCACTTCGTCGGTCGCCGACACGGATATCCCCGGCACCGGCATCAGCGCCTACGCCAACGCCCAGCTGATCTGGGGCCTCCCACAGGCCATCATCACCGTCTCGCTGATGGCCGCCCTGCTGCCACGGCTCTCGCGCTCGGCCCACGAGGGAGACAGTGGCGCGGTCCGGGACGACATCTCCCAGGGACTGCGGACGACCGCCGTCGCGATCGTGCCCATCTCCTTCGGCCTCGTCTCGCTCGGCATCCCCATGTGCACGCTGATCTTCGGCTCCTCCGGCACCAGCGCGGCCACGAACATGGGTTACATGCTGATGGCCTTCGGCCTCGGTCTGATCCCGTACTCCGTTCAGTACGTCGTGCTGCGAGCCTTCTACGCGTACGAGGACACCCGCACCCCCTTCTACAACACGGTCATCGTGGCCGTCGTCAACGCCAGCGCATCCGCGCTCTGCTTCTTCCTCCTTCCCCCGCGCTGGGCCGTCGCGGGCATGGCCGCCTCCTACGGTCTCGCCTACGCGATCGGCGTGGGAGTCGCGTGGAGCAGGCTGCGCAAGCGGCTGGGCGGCGATCTGGACGGCGCCCGCGTCCTGCGTACGTACGCCCGGCTCGGTATCGCGTCGGTGCCGGCCGCGCTGCTCAGCGGTGCGGCCGTCTACGGAATCGGCCACACGCTGGGACAGGGGGTCGGCGGCTCGTTCGCCGCCCTGCTCGGTGGTGGTGTCGTACTGCTCGGTGTCTTCTTCGTCGCCGCGCGGCGGATGCGTATCGAGGAGCTGAACGGAATGGTCGGCATGGTCCGCGGGCGCCTTGGGCGCTGAGGCGGGGGTAGGCGCACAACCATCGTCCGCGACCGCGTGTCGTGCATAGGGGCGGACTGTGGGCACAATTGGCTTTGGCGTCGGAGAGCGCGCAACGGATGGGGAGGCAGGAACGACGGTGGCGGAACGGATCACGGCTGCCGTCGACGTGGCAGACAACAGCGGTGACGAGCCGCTGACCGCGCAGGCGGACCAGTCCACGGCCGACGGGGTGGCCCAGAACCGGGAGCGGGACACGGAAAGCTCGGAGAGCAAAGAGGAGCAGGGGAGCGGAGGGGACGAGAGCCCCGGCAGGACCTCACCGCCCGAGTTGCACAGCGGTCACAAGCTCGCCAGACGCTACCGGCTGGAAGAGTGCGTCACCCGTCTGGACGGTTTCAGCAGTTGGCGTGCGGTGGACGAGAAGCTCCGCCGCGCGGTCGGTGTGCATCTACTGCCCGCCGACCACCCGCGAGCGCGCTCCGTCCTGGCCGCGGCCCGGTCCTCCGCGCTGCTGGGCGATCCCCGCTTCGTCCAGGTCCTGGACGCGGTCGAGGAGAACGACCTCGTCTATGTGGTGCACGAGTGGCTGCCTGACGCCACAGAGCTGACGGCACTCCTGGCCTCCAGCCCGCTGGAGGTACACGAGGCGTACCAGATGGTCAGCCAGATCTCCCAGGCGATGGCCGCCGCACACCGCGAGGGGCTGGCCCATCTGAAGCTGACCCCGGGTGCCGTGCTGCGCACTTCGTCCGGTCAGTGGCGCATCCGCGGCCTCGCCGTGAACGCCGCTCTGCGCGGCATCAGCTCGGACACCCCGCAGCGCACCGACACGGAAGCGATCGGCGCGTTGCTGTACGCCGCTCTCACCCAGCGCTGGCCGTACGAGGACGACGCGTACGGCCTCGCCGGCCTGCCCAAGGGCGTCGGTCTCATCGCCCCCGACCAGGTGCGGGCAGGCGTGCACCGAGGTCTGTCGGAGCTGACGATGCGCGCGCTCGTCAACGACGGCGCGACCGCGTCCCGCCAGGAGCCTCCGTGCACCACGCCGGAGGAGCTGGTCAAGGCGGTCGGCGAGATGCCCCGCATCCGTCCGCCGGAGCCCGCGTTCACGGCGCCGCCGGATTACCAGCGCACCACGTACCAGCAGGGCAGCTACGGCCGTTCGGCGCCCCATCAAGGCGCCGCCCAGCCGGTACCGTCCCCACCGCCTCCGCTGCAGAGCCGTACCGGCAAGGCCCTCAAGTGGACCGTGTCAGCGCTCCTGATCGCCGCGCTGGGCCTCGGGAGCTGGCAGTTGGCGGACGCGCTCATGGATCGCGGGAACTCCGACGACACAGGCAACAACACCCAGACCACAGACGACAAGGACAAGGGCAACAACAAGCCCAAGCCGGTCAAGCCGCTCGACATCCAGGGTGCCCAGGAGTACGTGGCCGAGGGCGACGCCCAGCATCCCGGCGACGTGGACAAGACATACGACGACAGCTCGACCACGGGATGGCGGACCAACAGCTACAAAGAAGGTCCAAAAATATTGATCAAGCCCGGCGTCGGCATCGTCTACGACTTCGGCTCCGCCAAGGAGGTGTCGGCCGCGACGCTCTCGCTTCGGTACGGCGGCGACCACACGACGGTCAAGTTGTTCGCTACCGACTCACTGGGGTCGTCCACGCCTCTGGGCTCGATGAAGGAGCTCGGTACGGTCACGACGAGCAGCACCTCCGCGAAGGTGACGGTCGACAAGCCGGTGAAGAGTCGCTACGTGCTCGTTTGGCTGACGGCGCTGCCCTATTCCGGAGAAGATTCCGTCAACTTCAGCGACGTCGGCTACAAGCAGGCCATCACGGACCTGAAGTTCACCGGCTGAACACTCACGGAAGGGAGGGGATCCGATGGCGGACGACGCCGGATACAGCGAAGTAAGCGATCAGGATCTCCTTGCCCGTCATGTCGAGGGTGACCCCGACGCCTTCGGCGAGCTTGTCCGGCGTCATCGTGATCGGCTCTGGGCCGTGGCCCTGCGGACCCTGGGCGACCGCGAGGAGGCCGCTGACGCCGTCCAGGACGCTCTTGTGTCCGCCTACCGGGCCGCCCACACCTTCCGCGGCCAGTCGGCCGTCACGACGTGGCTGCACCGGATCACGGTGAACGCGTGCCTGGACCGCGCTCGTAAGGCCGCCTCCAGGAAGACCTCCCCCGTGGACGACACGGAACGACTTGAGCAACTCCTGGAGCCACATGAGTCGGCTTCCGCTCCGGCCGAGCGCAATGATCTGCACCGTGAGCTGCTGGAGGCACTGGGCACCCTGCCGCCCGACCAGCGGGCCGCCCTCGTCCTGGTGGACATGCAGGGCTACCCGGTGGCGGAGGCCGCCCGGGTGCTCGACGTGCCGACCGGCACGGTCAAGAGCCGCTGCGCGCGCGGCAGAGCCAGACTTCTCCCGCTGCTCAAACACCTGCGTACGGACAGCGGGAGCGAAAGAGAGAGCAAGAGGTCGGGTGAGGGAAGGAACCGCACGGAGGGGACATCCGTCCCACCCGCAGCGGGAGTACACGACGGACCGAGCGATTCAGCTGCTGTGAAGGGCGGAGGTGGGCGAGCGTGACATCCACGACCGACACGGCCGGGCACCCGGAAGTCACGGAGATCTCCGACCTGACCGAAGGTCTGCTCCCTCCCCCCCGTACGGCGGATGTGCGTCGTCACCTGGACGACTGCCCGCTCTGCGCCGACGTGTACAACTCGCTGGAAGAGATCCGCGGCATGCTCGGCACGCTGCCGGGCCCGCCCCGTATGCCCGCCGATGTCGCGGGTCGCATCGATGCCGCCCTCGCCGCCGAGGCCCTGCTGAACGCCACAGCGCCCGATGCCGGCGGGAAGGACGTCCCGGGCTCCATCAGCACTGCCCTGCGCATGTCGGACGTAGACGACGGCGGGCATGTTTCACGTGAAACATCGACCATGGCCGACCGCCCCTCGGGACGTCCTCGCGCCGCCACCGGCCCGGGTCGCGCGACCCGCCCGCGCCGTGGACGTCGAGGCACCGTCGTCCTGGGCGCTATGTTCACGGCCGCGGCGCTCGGACTCGGCGGGCTGCTCTTCCAGACAATGGGCAACGACACCCCGGGCAACGATTCCGCGACGTCAGCCCCGAAGCAGAGCGACTCCGGGGACACCTTCGCCGGGGGAAAGCTGGAAACCCAGGTGTCGGATCTCCTCGCCAAGAGCGGCCAAGGCGATAAGAAGGACGGCAGCCCCCGCAGTTGGGGCACCGCATCCACTGACGAGCCCAACATCCTGGACGCTCCCTCGGTACCCGACTGCATCAAACAGGGCATCGGCCGCGACGAGGCTGCTCTCGCCGCCAAGGAAGGTCCCTACAAAGGTCGGGACGCCTATCTCGTGGTGCTGCCCGACGCCTCGGACTCCACACGGGTCACGGCGTACGTGGTCGACTCCGCCTGCGTGGGCAAGGAGTCGCCTCCCGCAGGCAAGCTCCTGTTGCAGCGCTCCTATCCGCAAGACTGAGTGAGTTCGGCTCTGCCGCGCATCACCCCGTGCCCATCCTGCGTCATCCCTGGCAGCCCCGTGCGATGACGCATCTTCGTGTGCTCGGACACAGTGGGAATGCGCGCCCCTTAGGATCCGTTGGGTGGGGTGAGAGTTCTGAGAGAGGCTCCCACCGGTTGTACGAAGCAGTCTCCAGAGACGAGGAATCAAGCCGTGAGCGACGTCCGTAACGTGATCATCATCGGCTCCGGGCCCGCCGGCTACACGGCGGCGCTCTACACTGCGCGCGCGTCGCTTAAGCCGCTGGTGTTCGAGGGCGCCGTCACCGCAGGCGGTGCGCTGATGACGACCACCGAGGTGGAGAACTTCCCCGGGTTCCAGGACGGCATCATGGGCCCTGAGCTCATGGACAACATGCGGGCTCAGTCCGAGCGCTTCGGTGCCGAGCTCGTTCCGGACGACATCGTCGCGGTGGACCTCAGCGGCGAGATCAAGACCGTCACGGACACGGCGGGCACGGTGCACCGGGCGAGGGCCGTCATCGTCGCCACAGGCTCCCAGCACCGCAAGCTGGGGCTGCCCAAGGAGGACGCTCTTTCCGGACGCGGCGTCTCCTGGTGCGCGACCTGTGACGGCTTCTTCTTCAAGGACCAGGACATCGCCGTGATCGGCGGTGGCGACACGGCGATGGAGGAGGCCACCTTCCTCTCCCGGTTCGCCAAGTCCGTGACCATCGTCCACCGCCGCGACACCCTGCGCGCCTCCAAGGCGATGCAGGAGCGCGCCTTCGCCGACCCGAAGATCAAGTTCGTCTGGGACAGCGAGGTCGCCGAGATCCAGGGCGACCAGAAGCTCTCCGGCCTGAAGCTGCGCAACCTGAAGACCGGCGAGATGTCGGACCTGCCGGTCACCGGCCTCTTCATCGCGATCGGCCACGACCCTCGCACCGAGCTCTTCAAGGGCCAGCTCAAGCTCGACGACGAGGGCTACCTCAAGGTCGAGGCACCTTCGACCCATACGAACCTGACGGGTGTCTTCGGCGCCGGCGATGTTGTCGACCACACCTACCGCCAGGCCATCACCGCGGCAGGCACCGGCTGCTCCGCCGCCCTCGACGCCGAGCGCTTCCTCGCCGCTCTCACGGACGCCGAGGCGGCCGCGGAGCCCGAGAAGACCACCGTCTGACCTCCCATCCGCCCCACGCACCAACCAGTTAAGGAGCCCGCCGTGGCCGGCACCCTGAAGCACGTGACCGACGACTCTTTCGAGCAGGACGTACTCAAGAGCGACAAGCCCGTACTGGTGGACTTCTGGGCCGCCTGGTGCGGTCCGTGCCGCCAGATCGCGCCGTCTCTTGAGGCGATCGCCGCCGAGTACGGTGACAAGATCGAGGTCGTCAAGCTCAACATCGACGAGAACCCGGGTACGGCCGCCAAGTACGGCGTCATGTCCATCCCGACCCTGAACGTCTACCAGGGTGGCGAGGTCGCCAAGACCATCGTCGGTGCGAAGCCGAAGGCCGCGATCGTGCGGGACCTCGAGGACTTCATCACCGAGTAGTCCGGCAGGACGCTGTACGCGTGCGGCGGTGTTTCACGTGAAACACCGATGGGCCAGCCCGGACGGGCTGGCCCATCTGCATGTCCGGCACATGCGCGAACGCGTCCGGAAGAGGTTTGAGGAAACACCTACAGCGGACGCAGTGCTGGTTCCTTCTGTACGGCTCCAAGGAGCCGGTCGAGCGCCAGCTCCACGTCTTCCTTCCAGGAGAGCGTCGTGCGCAGCTCCAGCCGCAACCGCGGGTACGTCGGGTGGGGCCGGACCGTCTTGAACCCCACGGCCAGGAGATGGTCGGCGGGCAGGACGCAGGCTGGTTCCTTCCAGCGGGCATCTCCGAAAGCCTCGATCGCCTTGAAGTTCCGTCGCAGCAGATCCTTGGCGACCGTCTGGACGATCACACGTCCGAGCCCCTGCCCCTGATAGCCCGGCATGATGAAGGCGGTCATCAGCTGGACCGCGTCAGGGGAGACCGGGCTTGTCGGGAAGGCCGTGGAGCGCGGTACGTACGCGGGAGGCGCGTACAACACGAAGCCGACCGGCACGTCGTCCACGTAGACCACCCGGCCGCAGGATCCCCACTCCAACAGGACAGCGGAGATCCACGCCTCTTTCTCCAGCTCGGGTGTGCCTGCCTTTACCGCGGCCTGCCCGCTGACTGGGTCCAACTCCCAGAAGACACACGCGCGACAGCGCTTGGGAAGGTCCTGAAGGTTGTCCAGCGTGAGCGGTACGAGCCGGCGCCCCATGAAGGCAGTTCCTCGCTTCCTTCGCCCGCAGCGTCGCGGGCGGCTGTCAGAGCGCTCCGTTCCCTGAGCAGGCTACCGACGAACCCGCCGACCGCGCCGAGCCCCAGGCCCGCACTCACCAGTCCGGTGCGGCTCACCGATCGCATGGCCCCCGCCTCCCCACAGAAGGTGCTGCCAGGTGGATGCGCCATACCCAAACGCATCGTATCCACGATGTGATTCCGTCGATACCGCCAGAAAGCAAAGAGCGGGCCAGTGTCCGGTGTGCACCGGACGCTGGCCCGCTCTCCTGGTTGGCCGATCGTCATCGTCCAGCCGACGGAGACTCAGGCTTCCGTCTCCTCGGAGTCGTCGTCCAGGAGGCTCTTCTGCAGAACCGGCCCCTCACCCGGAGCCAGCGATCCGAGAATCCGCTCAAGGTCGTCCATCGAGGCGAACTCGACAGTGATCTTGCCCTTCTTCTGGCCGAGGTCGACCTTCACCCGGGTCTCGAAGCGGTCCGAGAGACGGGTCGCAAGATCGCTGAGCGCCGGAGAAAGCCGAGTGCCGGCCCGCGGCCCCTTGGAACGCGGGGACGACTGCGGCCGCGACCCCATGAGGGTGACGATCTCTTCGACGGCCCGCACCGACAGCCCTTCGGCCACGATCCGGTGAGCCAGCCGGTCCTGCTCCTCCGAGTCCGCGACAGAGAGCAGGGCACGTGCGTGTCCGGCCGAGAGAACCCCAGCGGCAACGCGACGCTGAACCGACGGCGAGAGCTTCAGCAGACGCAGGGTGTTGGAGACCTGAGGACGCGACCGGCCGATCCGGTCCGCCAGCTGATCGTGCGTGCAGTTGAAGTCCTGGAGCAGCTGGTCGTAAGCGGCCGCCTCTTCCAGCGGATTCAGCTGAGCTCGGTGAAGGTTCTCCAGGAGCGCGTCGAGGAGAAGCTTGTCGTCCTCCGTGGCCCGCACGATCGCCGGAATGGCATCGAGCCCCGCCTCACGGCAGGCCCGCAAGCGCCGCTCGCCCATGATGAGCTCGTAGCGTGCCGGGCCCAGCTGTCGCACGACGACCGGCTGGAGAAGCCCGACCTCCTTGATGGAGGTGACGAGTTCCGCGAGAGCGTCCTCGTCGAACACTTCGCGGGGCTGACGCGGATTCGGAGCGATCGAGTCGACGGGCAGCTCGGCGAAGTGCACGCCGACGGGTTCCGCCGGCACCTCCGTGAAGCCGTTCGCCGACAGGTCCTCGGTTTCATGTGAAACATGGGCTGGCGGAAGCGTGGCCACCTTGGCCGCCGCCACCCCACGCTCTGCGGTAAGCAGGGGCACGGCCGCCGGTGAAGTGGACGCTCCGCCCATCGCCGGTGACGACTTCTCCCCTGTCGGTGCAGCAGGGATCAGTGCGCCGAGACCACGGCCCAACCCCCTCCGTCGCTCACTCACTGGATGCCCTCCACCATGCTCTGTTCGTTGTGTGCGCCCATATGGGCATGCTGCGCGTCGTACGTCATACCGACACCGCGCAACGCGATTTCCCGTGCCGCCTCGAGATAGGAGAGGGCACCGCTCGACCCTGGGTCGTAAGTCAGCACTGTCTGCCCGTAGCTCGGGGCCTCGGAGATACGGACCGAGCGTGGAATGCTCGTCCGCAGTACCTCGTCACCGAAGTGATTGCGCACCTCGTCGGCGACCTGGGACGCGAGGCGCGTCCGGCCGTCGTACATGGTGAGCAGGATCGTCGACACATGCAGGTCCGGGTTGAGGTGCCCCCGGACCAGGTCGACGTTACGCAGCAGCTGACCCAAGCCTTCCAGCGCGTAATACTCGCACTGAATCGGGATGAGGACTTCCGCACCGGCGACGAGCGCGTTGACCGTCAGCAGCCCCAGGGAGGGCGGGCAGTCGATGAGGATGTAGTCCAGCGGCTGCTCGTACGCCTGGATCGCTCGCTCCAGTCGGCTTTCCCGCGCCACCAGGGACACCAGCTCGATCTCCGCACCGGCGAGATCGATCGTGGCGGGCGCACAGAAGAGACCCTCGACATCAGGGACCGGCTGGACGACTTCGGAGAGCGGCCTGCTGTCGATCAGCACGTCGTAAATGGAAGGAACTTCAGCGTGATGGTCGATACCCAGCGCCGTGGAGGCATTGCCCTGAGGATCGAGGTCGACCACCAGGACTCGACCGCCATGCAGAGCGAGTGAGGCGGCAAGGTTGACCGTGGTCGTGGTCTTGCCCACCCCGCCCTTCTGATTGGCGACCACCATGACGCGTGTCTGCTCGGGCCGTGGCAGGCCCTCGCCTGCGCGGCCCAGGGCCTCCACCGCAAGTTGGGCAGCACGACCGATGGGAGTGTCGTCCATCGGGGGCGGTGTTTCACGTGAAACATCGTCCCCCATCGACTCGGTACGGGGACCGGGGACCGGATCGGTCATCGGTCCCGCGATGTTGGCGTCGGACCGCAAGGATTCACTCTCCTCGACTTCAGGCTCGCAATGAACAGAGCCTCCCATGTCTTCGGGGTCGTGAACCAGCGAGGCCCGTGCTTCTGTGGAGAAATCCACCTCTGTGGACAACTCCGTGCCCTCTCCGGGGGACGTGACGTCGTCAGGAGAGGGTCTTTTTCCGAAGGATCGGAAGGATCCCAGGGGGTTGCGGTCGCGGGGTTCGGCCGCGGCGCGCCCGCGACTGATGATGCCGTGCAGCAGTGAGCGACGTTTCACGTGAAACACGATGCACAGCCACCATGCCCACAACCGCGCGACACTCCGGCATGCGTACGTTTGACAGCTTGTGTGGAGTACGTCTCGTCGTCAGGACGGATCAATGAACGAACGTCCGGCCTGACAACAAGCATCCCGAAGGCGCCGTCATTCCCAAGCGAGCGTCAACGACGCCGCCGAGCCCGCCCCGTGCGCGCCGCCTTCGCCCGCTTGGCGGCAAAACGCACCCCGCCGGGACTCTCTCCGACCTCGACCCGCACCACGGTGGCAAGCGGATCCACCACGCCCTCACCGACGTGGAGCACGGAAGTATCCACGGCGCCGAGCTTGCTCAGAGCGGCCCCGGCGCCCTTGACCTCTTCCTCCGCTGTATCGCCCTTGAGCAGGAGCATCTCCCCGTACGGACGCAGCAGCGGAACTCCCCAGGCCGCGAGACGGTCCAGCGGTGCCACAGCACGCGCCGTCACCACGTGGACCGGATGCAGTGTGCCGAGCACCTCCTCGGCACGCCCCCGCACGACAGTGACGTGGTCGAGGCCCAGCAGCTCCACGACCTCGGTGAGGAAGTTCGTACGCCGCAGCAGCGGCTCCAGCAGCGTGATCTTCAGATCAGGTCGAACGAGGGCCAGCGGGATACCGGGCAGGCCGGCCCCCGAACCGACGTCGCACACGGTCACACCCTGGGGAACGACCTCCGAGAGCACCGCGCAGTTCAGCAGGTGCCGTTCCCACAGACGAGGCACCTCACGAGGGCCGATCAGACCGCGCTGCACTCCCGCGTCCGCCAGCAGCTCCGCGTAGCGAACCGCGTCCGCGAAGCGATCGCCGAATACCGCCCGGGCCTGCTCGGGCGCAGGGGGAAGCTCCACTGCCTCCGTCACGGGGAACCGTCCTTCCGTACCGCATAAGCGCACTGCGCGCTGACTACCAGGACTATCAGGAAGTATCGACGACTATCAGGCCGACAAAATTCGGCCCCGTCTGCGAACACAGACGGGGCCGGTGGAACGACGTACTTGATCAGGCGGGGAGCACGACTACGAAGCGCTCGGGCTCCTCGCCCTCGGACTCGCTGCGCAGGCCCGCGGCCTTGACCGCGTCGTGCACCACCTTGCGCTCGAACGGGGTCATCGCCTTCATCTTCACCGGCTCGCCGGAGCTCCTGACCTCGGCCGCGGCCTTCGCACCCAGTTCGGAGAGTTCCTCCCGCTTCTTGGCCCGGTAGCCCGCGATGTCGAGCATCAGCCGACTGCGGTCCCCGGTCTCCCGGTGCACGGCCAGCCGTGTGAGCTCCTGGAGGGCCTCCAGCACCTCGCCGTCGCGGCCGACCAACTTCTGCAGATCACGGCCGCTGCTGTCGCTGATGATCGAGACAGCCGCGCGATCGGCCTCGACATCCATGTCGATGTCACCATCGAGGTCGGCGATGTCCAGCAGACCCTCGAGGTAGTCCGCCGCGATCTCGCCCTCCTGCTCCAGGCGGGTCAGGGTGTCGCCACCCTCGGTGGCGGCGGAGGTGGTGCCTTCCGTCACGGGATGGACTCCTTCTTACTTCTTGGACGGCGACTTGGGCCGCTGAGGACCCTTGCGCTGTCCTGACTGGGCCTTGCTACGGGTGCCACCGGACGCGGGCTTGCCGCCCGCCGGCTTGGGCCCGGGCTTGGCGTCCTGCGTTTCGTCGGACTTGGTGAGGGAGGTCTTCGGCTCGGACTCGCCCGCCGCCTTGGCAGCGCCCTGGGCGCTGCCCGACTGACGCCGGGACTTGCTCTGCCGCTTGGGCTGCTGGCGCTTGGGAGCGCCACCCGTCGCCGGCGTGCCGTCCTCGGCCTCGACGACGTTCGAGACCTCGCTCTTCACCACGTTGCCGTCCGACTGAGCCGCGAGGCCCGCCTTGTTCAGACCGTTGATGAACTTGCGCTCGAACTCGTTGCGGTCGCGGCCCTTTGCGACGATCGCCTTGACGATGGCCTTCTCACCACGGCTGCGGGTCTTGCCGTGCTTGAGAACGTGCTTCTGCAGACGCTCCAGATACGAGGCCTGCGCCTTGCTGCCCGGCGTCGGGTTGTTGTGGATCACGTACATCTGCTGGCCCATGGTCCACACGTTGGTGGTCAGCCAATAGACGAGGACACCCACGGGGAAGTTGATGCCGAAGACGGCGAACATGATCGGGAAGACGTACATCAGCATCTTCTGCTGCTGCATGAACGGCGTCTTCACCGTCGTGTCGACGTTCTTCGTCATCAGCTGGCGCTGCGTGTAGAACTGCGACGCCGACATCAGGACGATCATGATCGCGGTGATGACCCGGACGTCGGTCAGCGATGCGCCGAGCGCCTCGACCTTGTTCGAGTTGTCCGTGAACTTCGCGGCCAGCGGAGCACCGAAGATGTGCGCCTTCTGCGCGCTCTCCAGCAGCCGGTTGTTGATCACGCCGATGGTGTCGTTCGACGCGATGCTGTTGAGCACGTGGTACAGGGCGAAGAAGAACGGGGACTGCGCCAGGATGGGAAGGCACGAGGAGAGCGGGTTGGTACCCGCCTCCTTGTACATCTTCATCATCTCTTCGGACTGGCGCTGCTTGTCGTTCTTGTAGCGCTCCTGGATCTTCTTCATCTCGGGCTGCAGCGTCTGCATGGCCCGAGTCGCCTTGATCTGCTTCACAAAGAGCGGGATCAGGCAGATACGGATCAGGATCACCAGGGACACGATGGACAGGCCCCAGGCCCAGCCCGTGTCAGCACCGAAGATCGCGCCGTACACCGAGTGGAACTGGACGATGACCCAGGAAACGGGTGTCGTGATGAAGCTGAAAATACTGGCAATCGTGTCCACTAATCAGGCTCCTTGAGCATGGGACGAGGTCTCGGCGGCCGGGCTCGAGGGATGGTTGGACATACCGTGCCCCTCGGTGGCCGGTTCGGCGGCGGAGTTCCCGCCCTTGCGTGCGCGCCAGGTGTTGCGCAGCATTTCGTGCCATCGCGGACGCTTACGCGGCGGGACATGGTCCACACCGCCCAGCGACCACGGATTGCACCGCAGGATGCGCCAGGCGGTAAGTCCCGTGCCCTTGATCGCACCATGGCGGTCGATGGCCTGATACCCGTAGTGGGAACACGACGGGTAGTACTTGCACACCGGTCCGAGCAACGGACTGATGGTCCACTGGTACAGCTTGATGAAAGCCAGCAGTGGGTACTTCATCGCGCGCCCCCTCCCAGCAGCCGCTCCAGGGCGGCATCCAGGTCTCGGGCCAGCTGTGCATGGTCGGCGTCGCCCGCACCGGGCAGCGCTCGTACGACTACCAGGCTACCGGGGGGCAGCAGGGCCACTCGGTCGCGCATCAGATGGCGAAGCCTGCGCTTCACCTTGTTGCGCACGACAGCACCGCCCACGGCTTTGCTGACAACGAAACCCGCACGCGTCGGGGGAGCGCTCTCCCCAGGCGCGTGCGGGTTTGTTGCACCGCTACGTAGATGGACGACGAGAAGGGGTCGTCCGGCCCGGCGTCCTCGGCGTACCGCGGTCGCGAAGTCCTCGCGCCGCCTCAGCCGATGCTCGGTAGGCAGCACGTCATGACCTGTTAAGTAATCAGGCGGACAGGCTGGCGCGACCCTTGCCACGGCGGTTCGCGAGAATCGCGCGACCGGCACGGGTGCGCATCCGCAGGCGGAAGCCGTGGGTCTTGGCACGACGACGGTTGTTCGGCTGGAAGGTGCGCTTGCTCACTCGGGGGCTCCAGAAAGAATCGGTAGTGGCGGGGTGCCGCCATGGCTGTCACCGTGCGCCCACGAGTAGCTCGTATTAACGCCCGAGTGCACCGCTTCCCGATCACTCGACGTGACCTGTGCCCATCGGAGGCAGGCGGCAGCAGCCATCGACAACTCGACCTGGTCACGGTACGCGCGGCTACGCCATCCGGTCAAACCGGCGCCGCCCGGGAGACACTATCCACAGGCTGGGGACAACAACTTGAACCGCATGGGTCGCCCTGACTACCGTGGCTGGACTCCGGTTCGTTCCCTTCTCCCTGCTCCATCTGATTCGTTCCGCCCGCCCCACCCGAGTTCCAACCCCATCCGTCCCAAGAACCACACGTTCGTGGGACCCGCGAGAGAGCGTGCCCTGTGGCTGACGTACCTGCCGATCTTGCCGCAGTGTGGCCACGAGTGCTGGAACAACTTCTCGGTGAGGGCCGCGGGCAGGGTGTCGAGGTGAAGGACGAGCACTGGATCAAGCGCTGCCAGCCGCTGGCCCTGGTCGCGGACACCGCCTTGCTCGCCGTCCCGAACGAGTTCGCGAAGGGCGTCCTCGAAGGGCGCCTGGCGCCGATCGTCAGTGAAACACTGAGCCGCGAGTGCGGCCGCCCGATCCGGATCGCGATCACCGTGGACGACTCCGTCGGCGAGCCTCCCGCCCAGTCCCCGCCACGCTACGACGAACCCGAACCCCCTTCACAGGGCCGCGACGACTACCGGGGATACGGCCGCCACCGTGCGGACGACCGCCAGCACGACCACCAGGACCGTCCCGACCAACAGCACCCCGGCCGCGGGGACCAGCTGCCGACCGCCCGCCCCGCGTACCCCGACTACCAGCGCCCCGACCCCGGCGCCTGGCCGCGGCACTCCCAGGACGACTACGGCTGGCAGCAGCAACGACTCGGTTTCCCCGACCGGGACCCGTACGCGTCCCCCTCGCAGGACTACCGGCAGCCGCCGGCCCGCTCGCCCTACGAGCAGCAGCGGTCCGACTACGACCAGCGCTCCGACTACGACCAGCGTCCGGACCGTCGCGAGCGGCCCGAACCGCAGTCGCCGTCCGGTCACGTCCACCGCGGCGGACCCGTCGGCTCCTCGCTGCCCGCCTCCAGCGGCGCCCCGGGCCCCCTGGCCGCACAGCCGGCCCCCGCGGCGGGCCCCGGCGAGCCCACCGCACGCCTCAACCCGAAGTACCTCTTCGACACCTTCGTCATCGGCGCCTCCAACCGCTTCGCGCACGCCGCCGCGGTCGCCGTCGCCGAGGCACCGGCCAAGGCGTACAACCCGCTCTTCATCTACGGGGAGTCCGGACTCGGCAAGACGCACCTGCTGCACGCGATCGGGCACTACGCACGCAGCCTCTACCCGGGCACGCGCGTGCGATACGTGAGCTCCGAGGAGTTCACCAACGAGTTCATCAACTCCATCCGCGACGGCAAGGGCGACAGCTTCCGCAAGCGGTACCGCGAGATGGACATCCTGCTGGTCGACGACATCCAGTTCCTCGCGGACAAGGAGTCGACGCAGGAGGAGTTCTTCCACACCTTCAACACACTCCACAACGCGAACAAGCAGATCGTGCTCAGCAGCGACCGGCCGCCCAAGCAGCTGGTGACCCTGGAGGACCGGCTGCGGAACCGTTTCGAGTGGGGCCTGATCACCGACGTCCAGCCGCCCGAGCTGGAGACCCGAATCGCCATCCTCCGTAAGAAGGCGGTGCAGGAGCAGCTCAACGCCCCGCCGGAGGTCCTGGAGTTCATCGCGTCCCGGATCTCGCGCAACATCCGCGAGCTGGAGGGCGCGCTGATCCGGGTGACGGCGTTCGCGTCGCTCAACCGGCAGCCGGTGGACCTCGGTCTGACGGAGATCGTCCTCAAGGACCTGATCCCGGGCGGCGAGGACTCGGCCCCCGAGATCACCGCGACGGCCATCATGGCGGCCACCGCCGACTACTTCGGGCTGACCGTGGACGACCTGTGCGGCTCCTCCCGCAGCCGCGTGCTGGTGACCGCGCGCCAGATCGCCATGTACCTCTGCCGCGAGCTCACGGACCTCTCCCTGCCGAAGATCGGCGCACAGTTCGGCGGCCGAGACCACACGACCGTCATGCACGCCGACCGCAAGATCCGCGCGCTGATGGCCGAGCGGCGCTCCATCTACAACCAGGTCACCGAGCTCACGAACCGCATCAAGAACGGCTGACAGCGACGGCGGTACGTCGCCGAGGGCGCCCCGGGAGACATTCCCGAGGGCGCTCTTCGTCGTTGTGGTGGGCCCGGTGGGCGTCCGACCCGTCATGCCTATCCGTACCGGAAAGCCGCCTTCTCGCCGTTCTCGGGCCTCCGCCGGCTGTTCTCGTACGTCTCTCAGGGGCGTCCTCCGCCCTCCCCGACCGTGTTCCGCGTCGCCCCGCGGCCATCGGATGAGCACCCGCTGTTCGATTAAGGGCCGGGTTACGGCCGCCCTCCACAGATTCCGGTACTTTCTTCCGTCCACATCCTGGGGACCGCGAAGTTGTCCAGATCGTGTCCACAGGGTGCGATGCTGAAAAGCCATCAGGCCAGGTCAGCTGGTTGTGGATTCGTGGACAAAAGATCTCCACAGGCTGTGGACGACGAAAAGATCCACAGGCTGTGCAGGAAGTTGTCCACCGGCGGCCCACAGGCTGGGGCCGGTTGTCCCCAGCGATCTTCAGCTTCTCCACATCGCTGTCCACTGTTCGGCAACGCGACGCGCCCTCTCACCGTGTCGAGTGAAAGGCGTCACACCAAGGTGCCTGGTTGGGCTGTGGGGAACGTGGGTAAAGCTGGGGACGGCGCTGGGGAGAAGTGCCCCGAGTCTGTGTATCGAGTGTGCAGAACTTTTCCCCGTCCACAGCGCACCCCGGTTGTCCACCGTCGTCGCCCACAGGGTCGGTGGACAAAAAACCGGCACTGACCTGCGAATACGCGGTTATCCACGGTATCCACAGCCCCTACTACTACTCCCAACTAGAGAGAGTCTGGGAATCGATTCGAAGTGGGGGCTGTGCACAACTCGCGCTCGGCACCTCAGGTGCCGCTCGGCACGACTTGACCCCGAGGGGCACCGACTGTCAGTGCGGTGCGTCAGACTGGTCCCCGGTGTCCTGCCCATCAGTGGGCTGAGCGACACCGAGTCAGACGACGAAGGCCAAGCAGGGCGAGAGCGCCGGCAACAGACGGAGGCGGCAACGGTGAAGATCCGGGTGGAACGCGATGTACTCGCGGAGGCAGTGGCCTGGGCGGCACGCAGCCTCCCGGCCCGTCCGCCGGCTCCTGTGCTCGCCGGCCTTCTGCTGAAGGCCGAGGAGGGCGCACTGAGCCTCTCCAGCTTCGACTACGAGGTGTCGGCACGGGTCTCGGTGGACGCCGAGATCGACGAGGAAGGCACGGTGCTCGTCTCCGGCCGCCTGCTCGCCGACATCTGCCGAGCCCTCCCCAACAGGCCGGTGGAGATTTCCACAGACGGTGTACGGGCGAGCGTGGTCTGCGGTTCCTCACGGTTCACACTCCACACGCTGCCTGTGGAGGAGTACCCGGCGCTGCCGCAGATGCCGTCGGCGACCGGCACCGTCCCCGGTGAGGTCTTCGCCTCCGCCGCCGCACAGGTGGCCATCGCGGCCGGCCGCGACGACACGCTGCCCGTCCTCACCGGCGTGCGCATCGAGATCGAGGGCGACACCGTCACCCTCGCCTCCACCGACCGCTACCGCTTCGCGGTCCGTGAGTTCCTGTGGAAGCCGGAGAACCCCGAGGCGTCCGCGGTCGCCCTGGTGCCCGCCAAGACGCTCCTGGACACCGCCAAGGCCCTCACGAGCGGCGACAGCGTGATCCTGGCGCTGTCCGGCTCCGGCGCCGGCGAGGGGCTGATCGGCTTCGAGGGCGCGGGACGTCGCACGACCACCCGCCTCCTGGAGGGCGACCTCCCGAAGTACCGCTCGCTGTTCCCGACGGAGTTCAACTCGATCGCCGTCATCGAGACCGCCCCCTTCGTGGAGGCCGTCAAGCGTGTGGCCCTGGTCGCCGAGCGGAACACCCCGGTGCGGCTGAGCTTCGAGCAGGGCGTGCTGATCCTGGAGGCCGGCTCCAGTGACGACGCACAGGCTGTGGAGAGGGTCGACGCGCAGCTGGAGGGCGACGACGTCTCGATCGCCTTCAACCCGACGTTCCTGCTCGACGGCCTGAGCGCCATCGACTCCCCGGTCGCCCAGCTGTCCTTCACGACGTCCACCAAGCCGGCGCTGCTCAGCGGCAAGCCCGCCCTGGACGCGGAGGCGGACGAGGCCTACAAGTACCTGATCATGCCGGTGCGCCTCAGCGGCTGACGAGGACCGCAGGTGGGGGCGTACGTTTGAGCGCCTATGCCCACAGGTGTGCGGGAGCGTCCGGGTTTAGGCTCGGACGCAGGTACGAAAGTGCCCTCCTGCCACGTCGCTAGTGAAGGAACAACCTGATGGAGCTCGGTCTCGTCGGCCTCGGCAAGATGGGCGGCAACATGCGCGAGCGCATTCGCCGCGCAGGCCACACCGTCATCGGATACGACCGCAACCCGGACCTCGCCGATGTCCACAGCGTCGAGGAGCTTGTGGGCAAGCTCAGGGGTCCGCGTGTGGTGTGGGTGATGGTCCCGGCCGGGGCGGCCACCCAGTCCACGATCGACGAGCTCGGCGAGCTCCTGGAGCCCGGTGACGTCGTCGTGGACGGCGGCAACTCGCGCTGGACGGACGACGAGAAGCACGCGGAGGAGCTGGCGGCCAAGGGCATAGGCTTCGTCGACTGCGGCGTCTCAGGAGGCGTCTGGGGCCTGGAGAACGGCTATGCGCTGATGTACGGCGGCGACGCCGAGAACATCGCGAAGGTCCAGCCGGTCTTCGACGCGCTCAAGCCGGCGGGCGACGCCGGCGCCGTGCACGCGGGCAAGGTGGGCGCCGGCCACTTCTCCAAGATGGTTCACAACGGCATCGAGTACGCGATGATGCAGGCCTACGCCGAGGGCTGGGAGCTCTTGGAGAAGGTCGACTCCGTCACCGACGTGCGCGAGGTCTTCCGCTCCTGGCAGGAGGGCACGGTCATCCGCTCCTGGCTGCTCGACCTGGCCGTCAACGCCCTGGACGACGACGAGCACCTGGAGAAGCTGCGCGGTTACGCACAGGACTCCGGCGAGGGCCGCTGGACTGTGGAAGCCGCGATCGACCACGCGGTGCCGCTGCCCGCGATCACCGCGTCGCTGTTCGCGCGGTTCGCGTCCAGGCAGGACGACTCACCGCAGATGAAGATGATCGCGGCGCTGCGGAACCAGTTCGGCGGCCACGCGGTCGAGAAGAAGTAGTCCCGTTGAGAAGCCAGTTGAGAAGCGAGAAGAAGTAATCCACAGGTCCGCTCCGCGGATCCACAGCCCCGGGGGAGGTCGGCGAACGACCATGCACGTCACGCATCTGTCGCTGGCCGACTTCCGCTCGTACGCCCGGGTCGAGGTCGCGCTCGACCGGGGCGTCACCGCGTTCGTGGGCCCGAACGGGCAGGGCAAGACGAACCTTGTGGAGGCGGTCGGTTATCTCGCCACCCTCGGCAGCCACCGTGTCTCGTCCGACGCGCCCCTGGTACGGATGGGCGCCGACCGCGCGATCATCCGGGCCAACGTCCGGCAGGGCGAGCGCCAGCAGCTAGTCGAGCTGGAGCTGAATCCCGGCCGGGCCAACCGTGCCCGTATCAACAGGTCCTCGCAGGTCAGACCCCGCGACGTGCTCGGCATCGTACGGACCGTGCTGTTCGCCCCCGAGGACCTCGCGCTGGTCAAGGGCGATCCGGGAGAGCGCCGGCGCTTCCTCGACGAGCTGATCACCGCGCGCGCCCCGCGCATGGCGGGCGTGCGCTCGGACTACGACCGCGTCCTGAGACAGCGCAACACGCTCCTGAAGTCGGCCGCGCTGGCCCGCCGCCACGGCGGCCGCACCATGGACCTGTCCACGCTCGACGTATGGGACCAGCACCTCGCGCGGGTGGGCGCCGAGCTGCTCGCCCAACGGCTCGACCTGATCGCCGCGCTCCAGCCGCTCGCCGACAAGGCGTACGAGCAGCTGGCGCCCGGCGGTGGCCCCGTCGCCCTGGAGTACAAGCCCTCCTCGCCGGAAATCGTCGGCCACGCGCGCGAGGAGCTGTATGAACAGTTGATGGCCGCGCTCGCGGAGGCGCGCAAGCAGGAGATCGAGCGGGGCGTCACCCTGGTCGGGCCGCAGCGGGACGAGCTGCTACTCAAACTTGGCCAGATGCCCGCGAAGGGATATGCCTCACACGGCGAGTCCTGGTCGTACGCGCTGGCGCTGCGCCTGGCCTCGTACGACCTGCTGCGGGCCGAGGGCAACGAGCCGGTGCTTGTCCTCGACGACGTGTTCGCCGAGCTGGACACGCGCAGGAGGGAACGCCTCGCGGAACTCGTGGCTCCCGGAGAGCAGGTGCTGGTGACGGCCGCGGTGGACGACGATGTGCCGGGCGTACTGGCGGGGACGCGATACGCCGTGTCGGAGGGCCTGGTGGAGCGCGTATGAGCGAGAACACACCTGATCCGAAGAAGGCGCCCGGGCCCTCCGGCGTCGAACCTTCCGGTGCTGAGCCCTCCGGCGTCGACCTCGCCCGTGTCGCTCTGCGGGCCGCCAAAGAGCAGGCACGCGCGCGTGGGGACGCGGCGCGGCAGAAGAAGCAGGCGCGGCGCGGCGGCCTGCGCTCCGGCGCGCACGCCGACGGGCGCGACCCGATGGCGCTCGGGTCCGCCATCAACCGGCTCATCACCGAGCGTGGCTGGGAGGCCCCGGCCGCCGTCGGCGGGGTCATGGGCCGCTGGCCGCAGATCGTCGGGGACGATCTGGCCAATCACTGCGTACCGGAGAAGTACGACGAGGACGAGCGCGTGCTGACCGTCGAGTGCGACTCGACGGCCTGGGCGACGCAGTTGAGGCTCCTCGCCCCGCAGTTGGTCGCGCGGTTGAACGAGGACCTCGGCCACGGCACGGTGAAGCTGATCAAGGTGCACGGTCCCGCTGGTCCCGCCCGCCGCTTCGGCCGCCTGCGCGCACCCGGCAGCACGGGTCCCGGTGACACCTACGGGTGACGCAGACCGGCCGGTATGCCGTTCGTAGCGGGGGGTTGACACCTCGAAGCGCTGAGTGCCGCTCTGCGCCTCTTTGGGGCCGGGTCCACATATGGGGAGTCGGTGGAGACCGGTTAAGGGCGGCACATGCGGACTCAGGTACCGGCAAACCCCCATCACTGTCGGCGCTACCGGTAGACTGGAAGCTAATCCCGCCCCACTTGTGGGACGCACCGAGCAACGCTGACAAAGGCTTACCAACGCAACACGCCGCAGCCGCTCCGGCCACCCGCCGGGAGCTTGGCTTGTGCTGTGCCAGAAAGGGCGCTTCGTGGCCGATTCCGGCAACCCCAACGAGAACATCCCGTCCACCGACGCCGGCGTCGACGGCCCGGCCAAATCCTCGAACGGCGAGGTCACGGCCTCGTACGACGCCAGCGCCATCACCGTCCTCGAGGGTCTGGACGCGGTCCGCAAGCGACCCGGTATGTACATCGGCTCGACCGGTGAGCGCGGACTGCACCACCTCGTGTACGAGGTCGTCGACAACTCCGTCGACGAGGCGCTGGCCGGGCACGCGGACACGATCGACGTCACGATCCTCGCCGACGGCGGCGTGCGCGTCGTCGACAACGGCCGCGGCATCCCGGTGGGCATCGTGCCCTCCGAGGGCAAGCCCGCCGTCGAGGTCGTGCTGACCGTGCTGCACGCGGGCGGCAAGTTCGGCGGCGGCGGCTACGCGGTCTCCGGCGGTCTGCACGGCGTGGGCGTCTCCGTCGTGAACGCGCTGTCCACGAAGGTCGCGGTGGAGATCAGGACCGACGGTCACCGCTGGACCCAGGACTACAAGCTGGGCGTCCCGACGGCTCCGCTCGCTCAGCACGAGGCCACCGACGAGACCGGCACGTCGGTCACCTTCTGGGCCGACGCGGACATCTTCGAGACCACGGACTACTCCTTCGAGACGCTGTCGCGGCGCTTCCAGGAGATGGCGTTCCTCAACAAGGGTTTGACGATCAAACTCACTGATGAGCGCGATTCGGCGAAGGCCACGGCGGGAGCCGACGAGGCCGGTGCGGACGAGATCCAAGAGGTCAAGACCGTCACGTACCACTACGAAGGCGGCATCGTCGACTTCGTGAAGTACCTCAACTCCCGCAAGGGAGACGTCATCCACCCCACCGTGATCGACATCGAGGCCGAGGACAAGGAGCGCATGCTCTCCCTCGAGGTCGCGATGCAGTGGAACAGCGGCTACAGCGAGGGTGTGTACTCCTTCGCCAACACCATCCACACGCACGAGGGCGGTACGCACGAGGAGGGCTTCCGGGCCGCTCTGACGGGTCTGATCAACCGGTACGCGCGCGACAAGAAGCTGCTCCGCGAGAAGGACGACAACCTCACGGGTGACGACATCCGCGAGGGTCTGACGGCGATCATCTCGATCAAGCTCGGTGAGCCGCAGTTCGAGGGCCAGACCAAGACCAAGCTGGGCAACACCGAGGCGAAGACCTTCGTCCAGAAGGTCGTCCACGAGCACATCAGCGACTGGCTGGACCGCAACCCGAACGAGGCCGCGGACATCATCCGCAAGTCGATCCAGGCGGCCACCGCGCGCGTGGCGGCCCGCAAGGCCCGCGACCTGACGCGCCGCAAGGGTCTGCTGGAGACGGCGTCGCTGCCGGGCAAGCTCTCCGACTGCCAGTCGAACGACCCCGTCAAGTGCGAGATCTTCATCGTCGAGGGTGACTCCGCCGGCGGTTCGGCCAAGTCCGGCCGCAACCCGGAGTACCAGGCCATCCTGCCCATCCGGGGCAAGATCCTGAACGTCGAGAAGGCGCGGATCGACAAGATCCTGCAGAACCAGGAGATCCAGGCGCTGATCTCGGCGTTCGGCACCGGGGTCCACGAGGACTTCGACATCGCGAAGCTCCGCTATCACAAGATCATCCTGATGGCGGACGCCGACGTCGACGGCCAGCACATCAACACCCTGCTGCTGACCTTCCTGTTCCGCTTCATGCGGCCGCTGGTCGAGGCCGGGCACGTGTTCCTCTCCCGCCCGCCGCTGTACAAGATCAAGTGGGGTCGCGACGACTTCGAGTACGCGTACTCGGACCGCGAGCGCGACGCCTTGATCGAGCTCGGCCGACAGAGCGGCAAGCGCGTCCGCGAGGACTCGATCCAGCGCTTCAAGGGTCTCGGCGAGATGAACGCCGAGGAACTGCGCATCACGACGATGGACCAGGAGCACCGCGTCCTCGGCCAGGTCACGCTCGACGACGCCGCCCAGGCCGACGACCTGTTCTCGGTCCTCATGGGCGAGGACGTCGAAGCACGCCGCGCGTTCATCCAGCGCAACGCCAAGGACGTCCGCTTCCTCGACATCTGAGTCGGCCACCGCTGACCGCAGCAGAAAGGACCTTCACCCGCAATGGCCGACGAGATCATTCCGAGCGTGCCCGAAGCCGTAGAGGGCGAGATCGCCATGCGTGTCGAGCCCGTGGGGCTCGAGACCGAGATGCAGCGCTCGTACCTCGACTACGCGATGTCCGTCATCGTGTCGCGCGCGCTGCCCGACGTACGGGACGGTCTCAAGCCCGTCCACCGCCGCGTCCTGTACGCCATGTACGACGGCGGCTACCGGCCCGAGAAGGGCTTCTACAAGTGCGCCCGCGTCGTCGGCGACGTCATGGGCAACTACCACCCGCACGGCGACTCCTCCATCTACGACGCCCTGGTGCGTCTCGCGCAGCCGTGGTCGATGCGGATGCCGCTGGTGGACTCCAACGGCAACTTCGGTTCCCCGGGCAACGACCCGGCGGCCGCCATGCGGTACACCGAGTGCAAGATGATGCCGCTGTCCATGGAGATGGTCCGCGACATCGACGAGGAGACCGTCGACTTCACGGACAACTACGACGGCCGCTCCCAGGAGCCGACGGTCCTGCCGGCCCGCTTCCCGAACCTGCTGATCAACGGCTCCGCGGGTATCGCGGTCGGCATGGCGACCAACATCCCGCCGCACAACCTGCGCGAGGTCGCGTCCGGCGCCCAGTGGTACCTGGAGAATCCCGAGGCCTCCCACGAGGAGCTTCTGGACGCGCTGATCGAGCGCATCAAGGGCCCCGACTTCCCGAGTGGCGCCCTCGTGGTGGGCCGCAAGGGCATCGAGGAGGCGTACCGGACGGGCCGCGGCTCCATCACGATGCGCGCGGTCGTCGAGGTCGAGGAGATCCAGGGCCGCCAGTGCCTGGTGGTGACGGAACTCCCGTACCAGGTCAACCCGGACAACCTCGCGCAGAAGATCGCCGACCTCGTGAAGGACGGCAAGGTCGGCGGCATCGCGGACGTACGGGACGAGACCTCGTCGCGTACGGGCCAGCGCCTGGTCATCGTCCTGAAGCGCGACGCCGTCGCCAAGGTTGTCCTGAACAACCTCTACAAGCACACCGATCTGCAGACGAACTTCGGCGCCAACATGTTGGCGCTCGTCGACGGCGTGCCGCGCACCCTCTCCCTGGACGCGTTCATCCGGCACTGGGTGGCGCACCAGATCGAGGTCATCGTCCGGCGTACGAAGTTCCGGCTGCGCAAGGCCGAGGAGCGGGCGCACATCCTGCGTGGCCTCCTGAAGGCCCTGGATGCCATCGACGAGGTCATCGCGCTGATCCGGCGCAGCGACACCGTCGAGATCGCGCGCGAGGGCCTGATGGGCCTCCTGGAGATCGACGAGATCCAGGCCAACGCCATCCTCGAGATGCAGCTGCGCCGACTTGCCGCTCTGGAGCGGCAGAAGATCGTCGCCGAGCACGACGAGCTTCAGGCAAAGATCCGCGAGTACACCGCGATCCTCGCCTCGCCGGTCCGCCAGCGCGGCATCATCAGCGAGGAACTCGCCGCGATCGTCGAGAAGTTCGGCGACGACCGCCGCTCCAAGCTGGTGCCCTTCGACGGCGACATGTCCATGGAGGACCTGATCGCCGAAGAGGACATCGTCGTCACCATCACGCGCGGTGGCTACATCAAGCGGACCAAGACCGAGGACTACCGTTCGCAGAAGCGCGGCGGCAAGGGCGTACGCGGCACGAAGCTGAAGCAGGACGACATCGTCGACCACTTCTTCGTGTCGACGACGCACCACTGGCTGTTGTTCTTCACCAACAAGGGCCGCGTCTACCGCGCGAAGGCGTACGAGCTTCCCGACGCCGGACGTGACGCGCGTGGACAGCACGTCGCGAACCTGCTGGCGTTCCAGCCGGACGAGGCGATCGCGGAGATCCTCGCGATCCGCGACTACGAAGCGGCGCCCTATCTGGTTCTCGCCACCAAGGGAGGTCTTGTAAAGAAGACATCCCTCAAGGACTACGATTCCCCGCGTTCTGGCGGCGTCATCGCCATCAATCTCCGCGAGACGGAGAGCGGTTCTGATGACGAACTGATCGGTGCGGAGCTGGTTTCGGCAGAGGATGATCTGCTTCTGATCAGCAAGAAGGCGCAATCGATCAGGTTCACTGCTACGGATGACGCACTTCGCCCGATGGGCCGTGCGACCTCGGGAGTCAAGGGCATGAGCTTCCGTGAGGGAGACGAGCTGCTCTCGATGAATGTTGTTCGACCCGGTACGTTCGTGTTCACTGCCACAGACGGTGGGTACGCGAAGCGGACCAACGTCGACGAGTACCGCGTCCAGGGTCGCGGTGGCCTGGGTATCAAGGCCGCCAAGATCGTGGAGGACCGCGGCTCTCTCGTCGGCGCGTTGGTGGTCGAGGAGACCGACGAGATCCTCGCCATCACACTGTCGGGCGGTGTGATCCGTACGCGGGTCAACGAGATCAGGGAGACGGGCCGTGACACCATGGGCGTCCAACTGATCAACCTGGGCAAGCGCGATGCCGTGGTCGGTGTCGCTCGTAACGCCGAGGCCGGTCGAGAGGCCGAGGAAGTCGACGGCGCGGTCGACGAATCGGACGAGGTCGAGACGGTCGCAGGCACGGACGAGGGCGAGCCGTCCTCGGACGAGTAGCGCGAGGAGTGAGTCATCGTGAGCGGAGCCACGGGCGCCGGTTCTACCGGTACGGAAACGGACGGCGGCCGTGGCCCGTCCACGGAGGGGACTGAGTCGCATGACTCTCATGGAACCCAGGGGGGAACTGTGACGGACACCCGAGGCGCGCAGCCGCCGCAGTACGCGGCGGGGGCGGCCCCAGGCTCGCCGGTGCCTCCGGCTCCCGGCTCGCCGCTGCCGGGGGAGCGGCAGCAGCCGGCTGCTCAGCCGTATCACCCGCCGCAGGCGTACCAGCCGCAGCAGGCGCCGCCCGGCGTCGGCGCGGCCGCGGCCGCCGCTGTGCGCAGGCCGCGCACCGGGGCACGTACGACGCCCCGGACGCGCAAGGCGCGACTGCGGGTGGCCAAGGCCGACCCCTGGTCGGTGATGAAGGTCAGTTTCCTGCTCTCCATCGCGCTCGGCATCTGCACGATCGTCGCGGCCGCGGTGCTGTGGATGGTCATGGACGCCATGGGCGTCTTCTCCACGGTGGGCGGCACGATCTCAGAGGCCACGGGCTCGAACGAGTCCAACGGTTTCGACCTGCAGTCCTTCCTGTCGCTGCCGCGCGTGCTCATCTTCACGTCGATCATCGCGGTCATCGACGTCGTTCTCGCCACCGCGCTCGCCACCCTCGGCGCGTTCATCTACAACCTCTCCGCAGGCTTTGTCGGCGGTGTCGAGCTGACGCTCGCCGAGGACGAGTAAAACGTTGTCGCGCCTCCTCGGCGGGCCCTCACGGGCCGGCCGAGCGGGGTGGGGTGAGGCCCTCGACGCGGGCGAAAGGTGCCCCGGAACTATCGATTTTGGGACTGGCCGCGTCGTGCGCTAATCTTCAGAGGTCAGCGCGCGGGACATACTCCGCACAGCGCGGCGGGGCTATAGCTCAGTTGGTTAGAGCGCATCCCTGATAAGGATGAGGCCACAGGTTCAAATCCTGTTAGCCCCACCAGACAAAAGACCCCCAGCCGATTGCGGCTGGGGGTCTTTGTGGTGTGCCCGGAGGTGTACGCAAGTTCGCCCGGACGTGAGGTTTGCGAGGGGTCTTCGGGGTTTACGTAGAGGCTGAGTTGAGCTGGGGCCCTTCTACGTAGAGACCTGTCTGCCGGCCTACGTCCGGTCCGCGCAGGGGGCGGCGGAGTCCGCCACCGCCCCTTCCTCGTCAGAGGTCTCGTCCGTGTCCGCCGGAGCGCGATGGCGGCAGCTCGGGGAGGAACCGTGGGCCTCGGCGCGGATGCGTTGCTTCATGGTGGGGGGCAGTGCACGGGCGTATGCCCACGCCCAGTGGGCCGTCGTCGGGAACAGCACCGCCGTGCTGTTGCGAGGGCTCTCCGGCTGCTGTACCGGCGTGGCCGCTCCTGCCGTCGTGACGAGTCCGAGCGTCGTGCACAGCGCGATGAAGGCGGTGAAGACCGCGGTCCACAGCTTCATGACCTTGTTCCTGGCCATGGCCCCTCACTTTCAGGTTGGGCGATTTGCGTACTTTCCTCATGATGTGTATGGCGGAGGCGAAGTGGTGGATCTGCGGCTGTGGCGCGTCGATGTTCAGATGAACACCACCCGGATGGGCCCAAGAAGCATGAAAAGGGCCTATGGGAGGAGAAAATCCCGGTGTGTGGCGACAGGTGGTGGCACGACAGGAGCGGCGTCTTCCGGTTCTAATGCTCTGTGCCGGACGGGAGTTGGGAGGCCGACGCAGGTCACCGATCGGTCTCGGCCGGTGTGTATAGTCGGGCGCCAGAAGTCCCCTACGCCAAGGAAAGACGAGGTCGCGCGGTGAAGAAGCTTCTCCTGGTCGCACTGGCCGCCATCGGCGGGCTCCTCGTGTACCGCCAGATCCAGGCGGATCGCGCCGAGCAGGATCTGTGGACGGAGGCGACCGACTCCGTGCCCACGGGTTCGTGAGTATCGACGACAGTCTCAGTACAGACCCCGGCCGCCACGCGGTCGGGGTTTTGTGTTGTCCGGGCCACGGAGCAGCGGTCCATCCCACGACAAGCCAAGGACGTCACAGGAAGCGCTTACGTCGCCGAAGAGTCGCCGAAGTAGGGGTGGCGCGACGGCGGGCGGGGCAGGATGGTCGGGGCTTCGCGGGTGTTCGGGACAGCGAGACGGCGCCGGTCCGCGCAAGCCCGCTGAGTGGCGATCAGGGGCTACGACGAGGGGTGGCGCGTGATGGGGCGGCGCACGGGGTGGTGGCGCGGCCGTACGGCACTGGCCGGGGCGGCGGCGCTGCTCGTGGCCGCGGCCCCGACGGGACAGGCAACGGCGGGACAGGTGACGGCGGCCGGCACTCCTGACCCTTACCGCTTCGCCACCGACGCCGAACCGGTCGACGGCGCGACGAACGTCGCCGACGCCGCACCCCTGACCCCCGGTACCACCTACAAGAGCTCCATCCGCGACAACGGGAAGCTCTACTACCGTCTCCGGCTCGACGCCGTGTCCAACGCGTACGTGTCGGCCACCGCCGTCCCCGAACCGGGGACGAAAGTCGTGTACTCGGACGGCATCAAAGTGTCCATACGGGACCCCGAGGGCTACAAATGCTTCTCCGGGGACGCCGACGCCGCCCGTTTCGGGCCCACCGAGAGTCCCCGGCCGCTCACCGCCTGGGCCTCGCGCAGGACCGGCACCAACGGCTACAGCTGCAAGGGCGCGGGAACGTACTCCGTGCTCGTCGAGCGCATCAGTGGCGCCGAGTCCTCGCCGGACGACTGGGATCTGGAACTGCAGTACGTGACGGAACCCCACCTCAAGAAGGCCGCCCCGACGACCGCCCCCGAGTTCTCGGAGACCGTCACACCGGAAGCACTCGAGGGCCCGGCCAGGACGACCCGAAAGGGCGGTACGAGTTTCAACGAGGCGCGCTCCCTGGGACAGGGCGTCTGGAAAGACGGCATCCAGGCCGGACAGACGCTCTTCTACCGCGTTCCGGTCGACTGGGGGCAACAGATCCACGCCACCGCCGAACTGGGCCCCGCAAGCGGCGACGACTTCCTGGGCAACGCCCTCGTCATGGCGCTCTACAACCCCGCGCGCGCTTTCGTGGACGACGCCGCCACCAGATACGACGGCAGGAAGAACTCCGCCGCACTGAAGCCACTCCCCCCGGTCGCCTACGAGAACCGGTACGCCGTCGACGACCAGGTGAGCGGGATGCGGTTCGCCGGCTGGTACTACCTGGCCGTGCACCTCGGCGAGAAGATGACCGACAAGTTCGGCGACGGGCCGTTCGCACTGACGCTGCGCGTGCGGGTGAGCGGCGCCCCGGTGGCCGCGCCCGTGTACGCGGGGACCGCCGCCCCGCCCGATGTCTTCGACGTCACCGCTGGCGACAAGGATGCGGCGGCGAGCGGTGTCGCGGCGACCGGCGGGGGCGAGCGCTCGGACGGGAACACCGCGATGAAGGCGGTGGCCGTGGGAGGGATCGGCGCGGGCGCCGGCCTCGTGCTGTGGCTCGCGGTGTGGACGGCGATCGCGCGGCGGCGGACGGCGACGGGAGCGGTGCCTGCGCCGGCCGCCGACGGTACGGCCTCGCAGCCGGGCGCGGCTTCGCATGAGTACGGGCCGCCGCGGGCCTGGTAGTTCACCCGCTCCCGCTCGGAGCTGCGTCGGTGCCGGTTCAGATCTGCGTCAGCGCCCAGAACCCGACCGCGAAACAGACCAGCGCGAGCAGCAGCACCGGAACCGCCACCTTCGCGGGCGGCCCCGGCCGCCGCTGCGCCCGCCTGGCGCGATGGCGCGCAACCGGCTGCGGCTGAGGTGGAACCCGCACGTCTCGAGCGGTGTATGAAGCAGTAGAGGCAAACGCGTACGGCTGCGGCACGGGGGCCGGGGGCGGGGGAGTCGGCGCCTGGGGGGAGGTCAGATGAGCGGATTCGTACGGCGGCTGCGGCTGCTGCGACGACGGGGCGTAGGCGGGGTTCGGGCGCGCGAGCGAGGTGGAGGCAGTTGGGGGCTGCTCGGGCTGTGGCTGGACTTGTGGGGGGCGTTGCGCTTGTGGGTGAGGCCGCGACAGGTGCTCTTGGACGGGAGAGGTGGTGGCCGGGGGCGGAGGCGGCAGGTGGAAGCTGCCGGTGTCCGACGACATGGCGGGAGATTGTGGGAGTGGGGGTCCGGGGTCGGCGTTGGGCGCCGCTGGTACGTCGCCGGAGGTGGGAGCCTGTGGTGTTCCGGGGCCGGGGCCCGGGTGCGGCTGCGGCGACGCGGAGCCCGCGGGTCGCATCGGCGAGGCGGTGCCCGTGGAGGCTTCCGGCGAGACGGTGCCCGTGTGAGTCCCGGGCCAGGCGGTGTCCGTGTGAGCCTCGGGGGAGACGACGCCCGTGCGGGTCTCGGACGAGGCGGTGCCCCCTCCGCCCTGCGCCTCCGGCCACTCGGCGCCTGTCCGGGACCCTGGCTGTACGGAACCGGTCGGCCGAGACGGCATAGAGGTGTTCCGACCGGGCCGTTGGGGCACGGTGTCGTGCTGCTCGCCCGAGGCGGCCTTGAGAGGGCCCTCCGAGCCGAAACCGGGTGGGAGCGGGCCGAGTTGGTCGAATATCTCGATCAGCTCGTCGTCGGGGCCGGGCTCCGGAAGGAGCTCCCTGGCCGCGGTGAGAGCCTTGCGCGCCCCGGTGGCGGTGCGGAACCGCGCCTGCGGGTCCGGTTGGACAAGAGCGGCCACGACCTGCCACAAAGGCTCGGGAACCCCCTTCGGGGCACCCGGCGTGCCGTGCTCCGTGAAACGTTCGACCAGCGCCTTGGCGTCGGGCTTGGCGCCCTCCAGGAGGTAAAGGGCGACCAGGCCCACGGCGAAGAGGTCGGCGGGGAAGTCAGGCTCCGCGCCGAGCAACTGCTCGGGCGCGAAGTAACCAGGCGTCCCCACCACGTAGTTGGTCTCCGTCAGCCGTGGCTCACCCAGCCGCATCGCGATGCCGAAGTCGGACAGCCGCAGCCGTGGGCGGCCCGTTCCCGTCGCCTCCAGGAGGATGTTGGCGGGCTTGATGTCGCGGTGCACGACCCCCTCCGCGTGCACCGCGGTGAGCCCCGCCAGCAACTGGTCGAGCAGAGTGCACACGAAGGCCGGCGGCAGAGGACCGTAGTCACCGATCAGGTGCACCAGCGAGCCACCGGCGACGAGGTCCATGGTGAACAGGACCTTGTCGTCGTCGGCGGCCCAGCTGGCGGGCGCGAGCACATGAGGGTGGTCGATCCGCATCGCCTGCTCCCGCACGAAGCGCAGCAACGAGTGCGCATCGCTCTGCTGCAGGACCTTGGCGGCGACATACCGGCGCCGGCGGTGGTCCCAGGCGCGCCACACGGCACCGACTCCCCCGCGTCCGATCGGGTCGACCAGTTCGTACCGGCCGGCGAAGACCTCACCCATGATCGTGCGTCGCTCCCCCTTCGGCGGTCGGTACCGCGCCCTCGTCGAGGTGCCCGGCCGCCTGCTTCCGGCGACCGGCAGGCCCAACGGCTCACCGGTGACCGGGTGTTCGGCGGCCGGGCGGTGTGCTCAGCTCTGGTGGGACTGGTAGTGGGCGACCGCGTCCGAAGTGCGGCCGGCTCCGTACACCCGGAGGAACTCTGCCAGTTCCGGATGGGTCGGGGCGAGACTGTCCGCTGCTTCTATGATGTCCCCCGCGGCCGACACGGAACGCAGCAACGACTGGATCTCCCGGACGACGCGCTTCACCGTGGGCGCACCCGAACTGGTCGTCGACTGCGTGGTGTTGCTGAGCACCGAGCCCCCCTGTGACTTCTTGATCTCGTCCATGCGCTCGGTGGCCTCGGCGGCGCTCACGCTGCCGTCCGCGACCTGACCTGCGAGGTCCTGCAGCAGCTGTACGCGCTGGACCACCGCCGGATTGCCGATCTTGGCGCGCTGACCGCTCATCAGCTGCGACAGCATGGGCGCGGAGAGGCCGAGCACCCCGGCAAGGCGCGCCTGGTTGAGACCGAGATCATCTATGAGCCTACGGAAGAGCGCCCCCAACGGCTCCCCGTACCAGTTCCGCTGCAGCTCCCGGGCTCTTGCGGTCGCTTCCTGCTGTGCGGCGTCCATTCGCGTCTCCCCATCGCTTCCCCAAGTACCGTGGTTCGCTGTAGCGAACCACGCCGAGCATCTTACGGAGAGTGGTCGTGCGCCGGGACCCCCAATCTTTTGCGGGATACCGGGGGTGACCCGGTACTCTGGTCTGCGGCGCTCGTCCCGTAGGAGATCCTTCTGGCGGACGCTTCCCTTCCGGGGCCTTAGCTCAGTTGGTAGAGCGCTGTCTTTGCATGGCAGATGTCAGGGGTTCGACTCCCCTAGGCTCCACACAACAAACCCCCTCTGACCGGCTTTGCCGCAGGTCAGAGGGGGTTTTTGTCTGCGCGGTGGGACTGTGACGGCGAGTGCGGGGTCGGCTCCTCGGGGGGACGCCCGGGGCTTCTCGGGTGCCCTGCGATGAGGCCGCACGTGTCGCGCGTGAAGGGTTTTGATCTTGTGGAGTCCCTGAGCGGCTTCACCCGGGCCCCGAGTTCTTCAACGTGTTTGAGATGGCCGGGAGTTGAAGGGCTGCGTTGGAGTGGCGTGGTCGCGTCAAGCTCTAGGGTCCTACCTTCTTCGTGCATCGGAGACTTGAGAGGGCATGTGTGGTGACGTGCGTCACAAGAGTTTCGTTGCGATATTTGCGATTCTTTGCGCAAAGAGGAGTCTGATGCTGGAGTGGCATGACCGCCGCGCAGGTGGCCGGGGTGGCGTGTGGGAGGTGAACGGAAGTCGTGAAGGCTTGCGTGAGCTGGTGTGAACGGAAATTCGTAACCAGAACCTTGCACTCCGTTAAGGAAGTCCAGATGTGGGATGCACGCCTGGCCCGTTGCAAACGTCACCGTGGGCAGGGAGCGTAAACAGGCGGGCTCTCGGGCTGTCTGAGTGCCTCGGTGCCGACGAGGTCTCGCCTTCATCGGCCGGTTCGAGGAGAGCCTCAGCCGGCGACCGAGGAATCGGACAGCTGTCACCACGTCAGATGGACGTCATGCTCGCGGAGTTCAACCAACAGGACTTCCGTCCCGCGAGCTCCCACGGCTGGCTATCCCTGCGTGAAGCTGGTTCCACGTGAAACGACCCGCCTTGGTTCCACGTGAAACATCGCTGTGGGGCGGGGAAGCCTCAGGCATCCCCGCCCCACAACCATCCAGATATTCAGCGGCAGCCGTCAGTCCCGCCAGGCGCGTCAGCCGCGATCGTCGCGGTTCGCAGCCTCCGCTTCGGCCTGCTTGGCCTGGACCTCGGGGTCGAGTTCGTCCTGGCCGCTACCGTCGACCGAGGCCAGCCGGCCGCTCTCCGGCACCTCCGTGGCAGCGGGAGGTTCGACCAGCCAGTCCGGGTTGGCCTGCTTGTCCCACCACTTCCACGCGGCGAAAGCGCCACCGGTGAGGATGCCCAGAACAGCCAGCCCCTTGGCGAGACGGCCGACCTTGGCCCGCCGCTCGTGCTTACGGACCAGCTTCTCGATCTCCTTGGCCGACACCTGGCCACGCAGCGCAGCCACCGCCGCCGCCCTGCGATTCGCGGCCTCCTCGCGGACAGGGCCGGCCGCGGCCCTGGCCTGCTCGATCCTCGGCCGGGAGTAGACCGCCGCCTGCCGGGCAGCCTTGCGAGTGCGGACCGCAGCCTCATGGGCGGCGTGGTCGACCTTCGGCGGCACATGGGTACGCGCCTGCTCCAGACGCGGGGCGAGATGGGCGTCGTACTGCGTGCGTGCCTGTTCGGCGGCCTGGAGAGCCGCGGCCGACACCTTAGGGGCGAGCCGCACACGTGCTTCGTGCGCATACTGCGTGGCACGGTCCTTGGTCGTGTCGGCGTAGGGCGCCACCACTTCCGCGGCGTGCCGCACGCTGTCCTTCGCCGACTCGGCCGCTGCGCGCACGCTGTCCTTGCGGGTCACGGGATCCTCCTCCTCGGTGGCGTACGTGGGGGTTCGGGGCCGTCCCCCAGAAAAGTCACAGTTCACCTTTCCACCCTTATCGGGATCATGCCTGCCGGAGCGCTCCGGCAGGCATGCGAGGGCGGGCATCCGGGTCATGAATGCCGACTCCGGGTGTACTCGGGGCAATAACCGATCAATACGGTGCAACGTGAGCTTGCGACGACAATGTCACGGATCCCCGGACTGCGCGCCTGTTTGGTACGAAACGGCTGAAGCGGCCAGTAGGGGCGGCGGCGGAAGACGGGCGGCGCGGTCCGTGCGAGGATCGGGGAGTCACAAAGGACAACGGAAGGCAGATCGTGGCTGAGCAGCTTTACGCCACCCTGAAGACCAACCAAGGCGACATCGAAGTGCGGCTCCTGCCGAACCACGCGCCCAAGACGGTCCGGAACTTCGTCGAGCTCGCCAAGGGCGAGCGTGAGTGGACCAACCCGTCCACGGGTGTGAAGTCCACGGACAAGCTCTACGACGGCACGGTCTTCCACCGGGTGATCAGCGGATTCATGATCCAGGGCGGTGACCCGCTGGGCAACGGCACCGGCGGTCCCGGCTACGAGTTCGAGGACGAGTTCCACCCGGACCTCGCCTTCGACAAGCCGTACCTGCTGGCCATGGCGAACGCCGGCCCGGGCACCAACGGCTCGCAGTTCTTCATCACCGTCTCCCCGACGGCATGGCTGACCCGCAAGCACACCATCTTCGGCGAGGTCGCCGACGCGGCCGGCCAGAAGGTCGTCGACGCCATCGCCTCCGCGCAGACCAACCCCCGCACCGACCGCCCGGTCAACGACGTGGTCATCGAGTCGGTCGTCATCGAGACCCGCTGAGCGCGGCCCTTGGCGAAACCCGCTGAGTGAGGCCCGCCGGCCAGACCGCCGACGCGACCCGTAGAGGCCGGGCCCGCCGGACTCACACAGGGGACCAGCAGGGAACCAAACGCCCCGCCCATCCGTAAGGATGAGCGGGGCGGTGCGTTGCGTACAAAGGATGAGGGGACCCCATGGACCAGGCGCCAGGCAGCCCACAGGGACCGCAGGATGCCGCGAGCCTGCCCACCTGCTACCGGCACCCGGACCGCGAGACCGGCATCAGCTGCACCCGCTGCGAACGCCCCATCTGCCCTGAATGCATGGTCAACGCCTCGGTCGGCTTCCAGTGCCCCGAGTGCGTACGGAACGGTTCCGGCACGGGGCACGCGCCCAGCGCCTCCCAGCCCCGCACCCTTGCCGGCGGCACGATCGCGGCGGACCCTCGGCTCGTCACCAAGATCCTCGTCGGGCTCAACCTCGCCGTCTTCCTGGTCCAGCTCCGCCTGGGCGACCGCTTCACCGACAGCTTCGACCTCCTCGGCCGCGCTTACGTGCCGATCCTCGAAAGCGTCGAGGGCGTCGCCGAGGGACAGTGGTACCGGCTGGTCACGGCGATGTTCCTGCACGGCAGCTACATCCACATCGCCTTCAACATGCTCAGCCTCTGGTGGATCGGCGGCCCCCTGGAGTCCGCCCTCGGTCGCGCCCGCTACCTCGCCCTGTACGGGGTCTCCGGCCTCGCGGGCAGCGCGCTCACGTATCTGATCGCCGAAGCGAACCAGCCGTCCCTCGGCGCCTCCGGCGCGATCTTCGGGTTGTTCGGCGCGACCGCCATCCTCATGCGGCGGCTCAGGTACGACATGCGCCCCGTCATCATCCTGCTGGTGATCAACCTGATCTTCACCTTCGGGTGGCCCAACATCGCGTGGGAGGCCCACATCGGCGGCCTCGTCGGCGGCGTCCTGATCGGCTACGCGATGGTGAACGCCCCCCGCGAGCGACGTGCCCTGATCCAGTACGGCGCCTGCGCCCTGGTACTGATCGCGGTCGTGGCCATGACACTGATCAGGACCACGCAGCTCACCTGAGAAGTGGACGTTGTCCACAGACTGTGTCGGATCTTGTGCGTGCTGTGCGCGAACAGCTGTGCCCCTTGTCGCTGACCTGGGTTTCCCCAGGCAGGACAAGGGGCGAACATGCTTCCGGATACCGGTAGGCCAGTCACACCGGCGTCAACCCCGGATGAGTTATCCACAGTTTTTAAGAACTATCCACAGTGTGGAAAGTGCTGTGGATAACTCAGTGGACAACTTGGGCCACGGCTTGCCGTAAGGCCCTGGACACCCTGGGGCCGCGTTACTTCCACTGGGTCGATACGCCGAATCCGGCCGCGATGAAGCCGAAGCCCACCACGATGTTCCAGTTGCCGAGCGCGTCGATCGGCAGCGAGCCGTCCGTCACATAGAAAACGACGATCCAGGCGAGGCCGATGAGGAACATGGCCAGCATGACCGGGGCTACCCAGCCGCGGCTGTTGAGCTTGATGGCGGTCGCCTGCTTCGCCGGGGGCGGCGTGTAGTCGGCCTTCTTGCGGATACGTGACTTCGGCACGAGGGTCTCTCCTGTCGATGCGCTGCGTGGCCGCGCAGGGAACGTGGGCTGCTCCGGGGCAGCGTACAAGGGGACTCTTAGCGCTCCCCCGGGCGTCCGTTAGCGTAGTGCTTCCGCGGCGCCGAAGGAGATAAGGGTACGTTGAGCAATTCTGCCGACTCCCCCCAGCCGGGTTCCAGTCCTGCCAGTATCCAGCGTTTCCGGCCGGTACGGGTACTGACTGTGGCTGTGTTCGCGCTGGCCGGGCTGATCTTCTTCACCAGCTTCAACACGGCCAAGGGCACCAACATCCGTACGGATGCCTCGCTGCTGAAGCTCTCCGATCTCATTCAGGAGCGCAGTCACAAGAACGGCCGGCTCGACGAGAGCAACGGATCGCTGCGGGACGACGTGGAGGCGCTCGCCGAGCGGGACAACGGCAGTACGAAGGCGGAGGAGGCCAAGCTCGCCGCTCTGGAGAAGAACGCGGGCACGCAGCGGCTCAAGGGCAAGGCCGTCACGGTCACCCTCAACGACGCGCCTCCGAACGCCACCGCCAAGCTTCCCGGCTACCCCGAGCCGCAGCCCGACTACCTGGTCATTCACCAGCAGGACCTGCAGGCTGTGGTCAACGCTCTGTGGCAGGGCGGCGCCAAGGGCATCAAGGTCATGGATCAGCGGCTGATCTCCACCAGCGCCGTTCGCTGTGTCGGCAACACCTTGATCCTCCAGGGCCGCGTCTACTCGCCCCCGTACAAGATCCAGGCGGTCGGCGACCCGGAGAAGCTCCAGAAGGCGCTCTCGGCCTCGGCGGCGATCCAGAACTACATGGTGTACGTCAACGTCTACGGGCTCGGCTGGAAAGTCGAGGAGGACGGGGCGGTGACTCTTCCCGGCTACTCGGGCACAGTGGATCTCCACTATGCGAAGCCTGTGGAGTAAGCAGTGAAGTAGTCGAGTAGCTGCCGCTGGGGGACCTTGTGTCGATGCGAGTGGTCGTCAGGACGATCAGTGAGCTGTGCATCACCGTCGGAACTCTGATCGTGCTCTTCGTGGTCTATGTGCTGTTCTGGACTGGTGTGAAGGCCGACACCGCGATGGACGATCAGATTGCGCAGCTCCAGGAGCAGTGGTCGAAGGGATCGGTGGCGACGGATTCTGCCGCCGGGAACGGCTCGAATGGATCGGACGGTTCGAACGGGTCGAGTGCGTCGGGCAGCCCGGGGGAGCCGGCTCCGTACAAGGACGGCAAGCCCTTCGCGGTCATGTACATCCCGCGGCTTGGTTTCACGTGGAACAAGCCCGTGCTCGAAGGCACGAAGACCAACACCCTCAAGAAGGGCCTCGGCCACTACGCGAGCACGGCGCAGCTCGGCCAGGCGGGCAACTTCGCTGTCGCCGGTCATCGCCGCACGTACGGGGACCCGTTCAAGGACTTCCCCAGGCTGCGCCGGGGTGACGCGGTGGTGCTGACCGACGGCGCCACGTGGTTCACGTACCGCATCGACACGAAGCCCTACAAGACGCTTCCCAGTGACATAGCGGTCATCGATCCCGTGCCGGAGAAGTCCGGGTACACGCGGGCGGGCCGTTATCTGACGTTGACGACGTGTGAGCCGGAATGGGGACACAGTCACCGGCTGATCGTCTGGGCCCACCTTGATTCCACCCAGCCTGTAGAGGCTGGGAAACCGGAGGCTCTACGCCGTTAGTCTGGTTGTGTACGGCGTGAGTCTGGTGCCGTGGTGTGACGGAAGGGACGGCATGTACAGCTTTATCTGGCGGCATCTGCCGGGAAACGCGTGGATCAAGGCGCTGATCTCCATCGTGCTGGCTCTCGCGGTGGTCTACGTGCTCTTCCAGTACGTCTTCCCGTGGGCCGAACCGCTGCTGCCCTTCAACGATGTGACGGTGGACAACCAGTGAGCGCGCGGATTCTCGTCGTCGACAACTACGACAGCTTCGTCTTCAACCTGGTCCAGTACCTGTACCAGCTGGGCGCCGAGTGCGAGGTGCTGCGCAACGACGAGGTGTCGACGGCGCATGCCCAGGACGGTTTCGACGGTGTGCTGCTGTCGCCCGGTCCTGGCACTCCCGAGGAGGCCGGTGTGTGCGTGGACATGGTGCGGCACTGTGCCGCGACCGGTGTGCCCGTCTTCGGTGTCTGTCTCGGGATGCAGTCGATGCAGGTGGCGTACGGCGGTGTGGTGGACCGTGCGCCCGAGCTGCTGCACGGCAAGACCTCGCTCGTGGAGCACGAGGGCGGGGGTGTTTTCGCGGGGCTGCCGTCGCCGTTCACGGCGACGCGCTACCACTCGCTGGCTGCCGAGCCCTCGACGGTTCCGGCCGAGCTGGAGGTTACGGCCCGTACGCACGACGGGATCATCATGGGGCTGCGGCACCGTGAGTTCCCTGTCGAGGGCGTGCAGTTCCATCCTGAGTCCGTGCTGACCGAGCACGGTCACCGCATGCTGGCCAACTGGCTGGTGGAGTGCGGCGACCGGGAGGCCGTGGCCAGATCGACGGGGCTGGCCCCGGTGGTGGGCAGGGCCACGGCGTGACCGCCCTGCGCCCTGAGCGCGACAGTGCCGCCCCGTACGGCGAGGACGCCGTGTACGGGGGCGCTGCGGCGTTTGGGGCGGGGGGAACTTTCGAGGCGTTCGACTCCCTCGAGGAGACGGACAGTGCGATGCGGGCCGCTGTCGAAGGGCTTGCGGATCCGCTCAGCGACCCCCTGCCCGGGCAGCGACAGCCTGTGGCGCCGGAGCGGGAGCGGTACGACTCGTACGACTCTCAGGGTTCCGCGCGGGACTGGAGCGTGGGGCAGACGGCTTCGTCGTACGCGGACTACGCGGAGCCGGTGCGCCGGGCGCACGCGGACCCCGCGCACGGGTATGCCGAACCGCAGCCGCAGCCGCAGCCGCAGCCGCAGCCGTCTCCGTATGTGGAGCCTCAACGGACGTACGAGGAGCAGCAGCCCTCGTACGGAGAGTCCGGGCCGTTGTACCAGGGGCCTCAGCCCGCTTTCGTGAAGGCTCAGGTGCCGTACGAAGGGGAGCCGCGGCCGTACGGCGAGGCGTTCTCCGAGCCGCCGCCCGATCCGTACTCCGAGACGTACGCGGCTCCCCCGGTCGACGATGAGACCATCGGGCTGCGAATAGCCGACGCCGACTCCATATCCGCGGCGCCTGCCAGATCCGTCGGCGCATCGTCCGCGGGGAGCCTGGGCGGTGCCGTCGCAGGCGGCCGTGCGGCCCGGCGGAAGGCCGCCAGGCGCCACGGGAGGCATGGCGGGGTCGGCGGGACCGGCGGAGCGCTGGAGGGGCCCGTAGGGGCCGCTGCGCCCCTCTCGCGGGTGGAGGCGCGGCGGGCGGCGCGGGCGCGGAAGCCGGGGGCGGCGGTGATGGCCAGCCGGGCGATCGGTGAGGTGTTCATCACCACCGGCGTGCTGATGCTGTTGTTCGTGACGTACCAGTTGTGGTGGACGAACGTCCGGGCGCACGCGCAGGCGGGCAATGAGGCGAGCAGCCTTCAGGACGACTGGGCGAAGGGCAAGCGGAATCCGGGTGTGTTCGAGCCGGGGCAGGGTTTCGCCCTTCTTCACATTCCGAAGCTGGACGTGGTCGTGCCGATCGCCGAGGGCACGGACAAGAAGCGGGTTCTCGACCGCGGCATGGTGGGCCACTATGCCGAGGAGGGCGTGAAGACGGCGATGCCGGACGCCAAGGCGGGCAACTTCGGGCTCGCCGGGCACCGCAACACTCATGGTGAACCGTTCCGGTACGTGAACCGCCTCAAGCCGGGTGACGCGATCGTGGTGGAGACGCAGGACAAGTACTTCGTCTACAAGATGGCGTCGATCCTGCCGGTGACGGCACCGAGCAACACGGCCGTCCTGGATGCGATTCCGAAGGGTTCGGGCTTCACCGCGGCGGGCCGCTACATCACTCTGACGACCTGCACCCCAGAATTCACCAGCAAGTACCGGATGATCGTCTGGGGCAACATGGTCGAGGAACGGCCGCGTAGCGAGGGGAAACCGGATGCGCTGGTCGGCTGAGGGCAGGTGGGTTTCCCGAGACGCCGAGTGCGATCCGATGGCAGGACTTCCTGATACCAAGTGTCCTGATACCAAGAGTCCTGATCCGAAGACTTCTTACTGATCCTGATCCTGAGACACCAGACGGGGACAACGCAGTGGCAGCGACGACCGACCACGAAGAGCACACCGACGCGCCGGCGTCCTCCCCCGCTCGGCGGCGCCGCGGGGGCGGCCGGATCGCGGCGGTCGTCAGCTTCTTCGGTGAACTCCTGATCACGGCGGGCCTGATCCTCGGTCTGTTCGTCGCCTACTCGCTGTGGTGGACGAACGTCGTCGCGGACCGCAAGGCGGACAAGCAGGGCGACGAGGTGCGGGACAACTGGGCGCAGGACCGGGGCCCGGTCGGTCTGGACACCAAGGACGGCATCGGGTTCCTGCACGTTCCGGCGATGAAGAACGGTGAGGTGCTGGTCAAGAAGGGCACGTCCACGGAGTCCCTCAACGACGGTATCGCCGGCTACTACACGGACCCCGTCAAGTCCGCCCTGCCGCAGGACAAGAAGGGCAACTTCTCGCTGGCCGCCCACCGTGACGGGCACGGCGCGAAGTTCCACAACATCGACAAGCTCAAGGACGGCGACGCGATCGTCTTCGAGACCAAGGACAACTGGTACGTCTACAAGGTCTACGCCAGGCTTCCCGAGACCTCGAAGTTCAACGTCAAGGTCCTCTCGCCCGTTCCCAAGGAGTCGGGCAAGAAGAAGGCGGGCCGCTACATCACGCTGACGACGTGCACGCCGGTCTACACGTCCCGGTACCGGTATGTGGTGTGGGGGGAGCTGGAGCGGGTGGAGAAGGTGAACGACGAGCGGACGCCGCCGGCGGAGTTGCGCTGAGGTGACTGGGGCCCCGCGAGGACCCCGGTCGCTTAGCATGGCGGAGGCCCGAAGCCGCAACTTTCTCTTGCGGCTTCGGGCCTCTGTTGTGCTGGGTGACGCTGGTTATCCCAGGATGTCCAGCTCCGTTCCTGAAGCCCAAGTCTCAAGTAGTGCGCGGGGTACGGCGGTGATGCCGCCGTCGGTGGCGACGTTCTGGGCGTCGCGGGTGAACGGGCATGTGGCCACGTAGAGCGCTACATCCGCTTTGTGCAGGACCTTGGCCGCGCCGAGGAACTTCTGGATGTCGGGGCTGGTGACGGAGACGTAGGGCGCGAATCTCTTGCACTGCACGACGAGGTGCCGCCCGTCGGGGGTACGGCCGGTGATGTCCACGCCCCGGTCTCCGTGGCCGCCTCGTACGACGACTGCGGTGCAGCCGTCTCGGCGCAGCAGTTCGGCGACGCGCTCCTCGAACTCGGCCCCGTTCATGGCGTCGAGGGCTGCCATGACTCCGGCGAGCGGCCGGTCCTCGCGCGGGCCTTCCAGCCGTTGCAGTCGGGCGTTGTGCTGGCGGAGCCGCCGCTCGATGCGCTGGACTCCGGTGCGCAGGGCGATCAGCTCCCTGCGGTGTTCGCCCGATGTCTCGATCAGGGCGTTGAACATGGGGACGACTGTCTTGCCGAGGATGTGGGTGATGCGTTGGTCGATGTGGGCGTCGAGAGAGGTGGCGTCGCTGTGGACGGGGTTGTCCACAGGCTGGGTGCGCGCCATGTACTCCATGTCGAGGAGGTACGTGCGCACCTGACGTGCGACGTCGCTGTCCCGGAGCAGCATGGCGACGTTGAGGACTGCGCGGCGGGACCAGACAGCCACGCTGGAGCGCCGCTGTGGATAACCCTCGGATGAGAAACTCAAGTTGAGTTCCTGAAATTCGCGCAGGTCAGAGCCGCGCAGCACCCGCAGGCCGTTGGACTCAAGTTCAGGCCTGTGTCGGCCGAGCAGGTTGTTGATCACTGTCTCGGCGACTTCGAAGTACGTTGCGACCATCGCCGTGGTCACGTGCATGCCGTCCGGCAGCAGTGACAGTGCCTTGACTCTGTCGAGTACTTCCGTGCGCTCCAGCGCGCTGTCGCGCAGTGCCTTCGATTCCAGCAGAGCCGTTTCGTTGATCATGCTCTGCCCCCTTTCCCTCGTGCGGTGGCCATTCGGCCAGGGGTGGGGTCTGAGTTCCCGCCCACCCGATCAACGAGTAGGGCTGTATGAAGATGTGGTCGGGTCTCGTACGAAGAGTCGAGACGGGCTCCTGGCAGGCCCTGTGGAGCGCACAGGCCTTGTGGAGCGCATACGCACGACGGAGCCCTCGGCACCCGTGTGCAGGGTGTCGAGGGCTCCGTCGTGCGTAATGCCGTCAGCGCGTGGAACGAGGAGTCAGTCCTCGCTGCGCAGCGCCGTGCCGGTGGCGCCGCCGAAGAAGCCGCCGCCGCCTCCGTCGTTCCCGCCGTTGTTTCCGTTGCCCTGGCCGGAGGTGGTCAGGTTGACCGCGGTGTCCTTGGGGACCTGCTGGCCGGCGTCCGGGTCCTGGTCGAGCACGATGGAGTTGCCGTCCTGGGAGTTGACGTTGCCGACGTTCAGGTCCGCGTCCTCCAGGATCCTCCTGGCGTTGTCGAGGGTCTGGCCGAGCACGCTGGGCACCGCGACGACCTCCGGCTGCTCTTCCTCGGCCGCCTTGCCGATCTGGATGGTCACCGTGTCGCCGGGCTCGGCCGGGGAGTTGGCCGCGGGCGTGGTCGAGATGACCTTGCCGACGAGGTTCTCGTCGTCGGTCTCCACGTCGGTGCAGGTGCCCGTGAGCTGGTTGGCCGTCATCTGGGCCTTGGCTGCGTCACAGCTCTGGCCGGTGACGTCCGGAACGGTGACCTGTTTCTTCTCCTTGGCGATGGTGAGGGTGATGGTGGAGCCCTTCTCCACCTCGTCACCCGCCGCCGGGTCCTGGTCGAGGACCGTGCCGGGCTCCTCGCTGGACTCCTTGCTCTCCGTCTCGACCTCGAACTGGTACTTGTCGGCCGTGAGCTTCGTCTGGGCGTCCTCGAGGGGGTCGTCGATGACGTTCGGCACCGCGACCTTCGGTGCCCCGGTAGACACCGTCAGAGTGATCGTGTCGCCCTTGCTGACCTCGGTCTTCGCGGCGGGAGTCTGCTCGCAGACGCTGTCCTTCGGAGTGTCCTCGCAGGCCTTCTTCTCGATCTTGACTTCGAGATCGCGGTTCTCCGCCATCCGCTGGGCCTCGACCTGTGTCCGGTTCACGAAGTTCGGTGCCGGGAACGGCTCGTCCCCGGTTCCGCCCTGGCCGGTGAAGGCCCACTTTCCGATGAGGATCGCGCCGACCAGGACGAGTACACCGGCGACGACCAGCAGGATCGTGGAGGTGTTGCTCTTCTTCTGCTGGCGTCGGCGGCCTGGGCGGTCGTCGTAGCCGCCGTAGCCGTCGTCCGGGTTCATCGGGGGCATCATGGCGGTGTGCTGGCCGTCGGTGGCGCGCAGGGCCGTGGTCGGCTGGTCGTCCGGGTAGCCGCCGTAGCCGACGGAGCCCATGGCCGCGGTGGCCGCGACGGGCTGGCCGTCGAGGCAGGCCTCGATGTCGACGCGCATCTCGTCGGCGGACTGGTAGCGGTAGTCCGGGTCCTTGGTGAGCGCCTTGAGGACGATGGCGTCCATCTCGGGCGTGATCTCGGGGTCGAAGTTCGACGGCGGCTGCGGCTCCTCGCGTACGTGCTGGTACGCGACCGCGACCGGGGAGTCGCCGATGAAGGGCGGGCGGACCGTCAGGAGCTCGTAGAGCAGGCAGCCCGTCGAGTACAGGTCGGAGCGGGCGTCGACCTGCTCGCCCTTGGCCTGCTCCGGTGAGAGGTACTGCGCCGTCCCTATGACCGCCGCGGTCTGCGTCATCGTCATGCCGGAGTCGCCCATGGCGCGGG
Source organism: Streptomyces sp. NPDC050704 (assembly GCF_040654355.1). Lineage (NCBI taxonomy): Bacteria > Bacillati > Actinomycetota > Actinomycetes > Kitasatosporales > Streptomycetaceae > Streptomyces > Streptomyces sp. NPDC050704. Next base: position 49,129 of record NZ_JBFAHW010000034.1, read on the forward strand.
CGATGCCGAAGTCCATGACCTTGACCTGGCCGTTGCGTGTCAGCATGACGTTCGCCGGCTTGATGTCGCGGTGGACGATGCCGTTTCTGTGGGAGTACTCGAGGGCCTGGAGGATGCCGATGGTCATCTCCATGGCGCGTTCGGGCAGCAGCTTGCGCCCGGAGTGCAGCAGCTCGCGCAGCGTGGACCCGTCGACGTACTCCATCACGATGTACGGGATGGAGATGCCCTCGATGTAGTCCTCACCCGTGTCGTACACGGCGACGATCGCGGGATGGTTGAGCGAGGCGGCCGACTGGGCCTCCCGGCGGAACCGGGCCTGGAACGACGGGTCGCGTGCGAGGTCCGCCCGCAGCGTCTTCACCGCCACGGTGCGGCCGAGCCGGGTGTCATGGGCGAGGTGTACCTCCGCCATGCCACCACGGCCGAGCACCTGGCCCAGCTCGTACCGGCCGCCGAGGCGACGCGGCTCTTCCATAGCTACCTACCAGCCCTCTCCGACGGTCCTGACCACGCCCTCGCGTGGTCGGGCGGTGTGCTGTCCGGGCATACCGTACCCGGCTCGCCTTGACTGACCTGGCCACAATCGTCACCCGATACAGGACCGGTATCGCATCGTGCACCGATGTGAAGGGGACGTGAGCGGGGTCACTGTTTTCTGTGGACCGCGGTCTTTGTTACGTTCACCGCGCTCATCGTGTTCATCACGATCCCTGCTTGCTGTCGATGACTGCCTTCATCACGTCCTTCGCGATGGGCGCGGCGAGCCCGCCGCCGGAGATGTCGCCGCGGTTGGCGCTCTCGTCCTCGACCACGACGGCGACGGCGACCGGCGAGCTGCCGTCCTTCACCTTGGCGTAGGAGATGAACCAGGCGTACGGGTTCTCGCTGTTGTCGACACCGCGCTGGGCGGTACCGGTCTTGCCGCCGACGGTGATGCCGTCCTCGTTGATCTGGGCCCGGGTGCCGGTGCCCTCCTTGACGACCGTCTCCATCATCGACTGAAGGATCTGGGCGTTCTCCTCGGACATCGGCTCGCTCATCTTCTTGGGCTCGCTCTGCTCGATGACGTCGAGGTTCGGAGCCTGGAGCTTGTCGACCATGTACGGCTTCATGAGCGTGCCGTTGTTGGCGACGGCCGCGGCCACCATGGCCATCTGGAGCGGGGTCGTGGCGGTCTCGAACTGGCCGATGGAGCTGAGCGCGGTCTGCGGCTTGTCCATGTCGGTCGGGAAGTTGGAGGCGCTGGAGCGGACCGGGACGAACTGCTCCTCGTTGAAGCCGAACTTCTTGGCGGTCTCCAGCATCTTGTCCTTGCCGAGGTCGAAGCCGACCTTGCCGAAGACGGTGTTGCAGGAGTACCTGAGGGCGATGCGGAGCGTGGCGTTCTTACAAGGGATGTTGCCCTCGTTCGGCAGCTCCGTGGTGGTGCCGGGCATGGTCCACGGGTCCGGCGAGTCGGTCTTCGCGTCGGGGTCCGTGTACTGGCCGTGCTCCAGGGCCGCGGCCGCGGTGACCACCTTGAAGGTGGAGCCGGGCGGGTAGATCTCGCGCAGCGCCCGGTTGAGCATCGGGTTGTCGGGGTCGTTCTTCTTCTGGAGCTTCTCCCAGGCCTCGCTGTCGCCCTTCAGGGAGTTCCCGGCGAACGTCGAGGGGTCGTAGGAGGGGGTGGAGGCGAGCGCCAGGATCGCGCCGGTGGACGGGTCGATCGCGGCCACGGCGCCCTTGCCCTGCTTCAGCAGGCCGTTGTACGCGGCCTTCTGCGCGGCGCCGTTGAGCGTGGTGACGACGTTGCCGCCCTCCTGCTTCTTGCCGGTGATCATGTCGAGTGTGCGGCGGAAGAAGAGCCGGTCGTCGTTGCCGGTGAGGATGCCGTCCTCGATGCTCTCCAGCTGCGTGGCGCCGAAGGCCTGCGAGGCGTAGCCCGTGACGGGGGCCCACATCGCGCCGTCCTTGTAGGTGCGCTTGTACTCGAAGTCGTTGAAGTCGTCGCCGCTGGTCTTGGTGGACCCGGTGATCGGGTTGCCGTCGACGATGATGTCGCCGCGCGGTGTGGCGTAGCGGGCGATGGAGACGCGGCGGTTCTTGGGGTCGTCCTTGAGCGAGTCGGCCTGGACGTACTGGATCCAGTTGTCGCGGATGAGCAGGGCGAGGACGAGGAGCCCGCAGAAGATCGCGATTCGGCGCAGGGGCTTGTTCACGGTCGGACCACCTGGGTCATCTCGGCGTCGGAGCTGGGTGCGGGGGCGGGCGCCGGGCGGCGCGCGGTGTCGCTGATGCGGATGAGGATGCCGATGAGGGCCCAGTTGGCGATGACGGAGGAACCTCCGTACGCCAGGAAGGGCATCGTCATACCGGTGAGCGGGATCAGGCCCATGACGCCGCCGGCGACGACGAAGACCTGGAGGGCGAAGGCGCCGGAGAGGCCGACGGCGAGCAGCTTGCCGAAGGGGTCGCGGGCGGCGAGGGAGGTGCGTACGCCGCGTTCCACGATCAGGCCGTACAGGAGCAGGATCGCCATGACGCCGGCCAGGCCGAGTTCCTCGCCGAAGGTGGCGAGGATGAAGTCGGAGTTGGCGGCGAAGCCGATGAGGTCGGAGTTGCCCTGGCCGAGTCCGGTGCCGAGGGTGCCGCCGGAGCCGAAGGCCCACAGGGCCTGCATGGACTGCTCTGTGTGGCCCGGGATGTTCTGCTGGCTGAGTGTGTACTCGCGCATCGGGTCGAGCCAGGCTTCGACGCGCTGCTGGACGTGCGGTTCGAAGGTGGCGACGCCGACGGCGCCGGCCCCGGACATCAGCATGCCGAAGACGATCCAGCTGGTGCGCTCGGTGGCGACGTACAGCATGATGATGAACATTCCGAAGAACAGCAGCGAGGTACCGAGGTCGGTCTCGAAGACCAGGATCAGGATCGAGATCGCCCAGACGACGATGATCGGTCCGAGGTCGCGGCCGCGGGGCAGGTAAAGGCCCATGAAGCGGCGGCTGGCGAGGGCCAGGGCGTCTCTCTTCACCATGAGATAGCCGGCGAAGAAGATGGCCAGGACGATCTTCGCGAACTCTCCCGGCTGGATGGTGAATCCGGCGATCGAGATCCAGATCCTGGCGCCGAAGACGTTCAGGCCGAGCCCGGGGACCAGCGGCAGGAGCAGCAGGACGAGCGCGCCGACCATGGAGATGTAGGTGTAGCGCTGCAGGACGCGGTGGTCTTTGAGGAAGACCAGTACGGCGACGAACAGGGCGACGCCTAGCGCGGAGTACAGCAGTTGGCGGGGGGCGGCCTCGACGAACGTGCTGCGCTGCTGGAGCCGCTGTGACTGGTCCAGGCGCCAGATGACGACGAGTCCGATGCCGTTGAGGAGCGTGGCCAGCGGCAGCAGCAGCGGGTCCGCGTACGGTGCGAACTTCCGTACGACGAGGTGGCCGACGCCGGCCAGCAGGCCGAGTCCGAGGCCGTAGCTGAGCAGGCCGGGCGGCACCGAGTCATTGATGGCCAGGCCGACGTTGGCGTAGGCGAACACCGGGATGACGACGGCGAACACCAGCAGCGCGAGCTCGGTGTTGCGCCGGCTCGGCGTTCCGATGGCGCCGATCGTGGACGTGTGCTGCGTCGACGGGTTGGAAGTACTGCTCATCGTGTGACAGGGCCCCTCACGGCTGCTTACTGCTTACCGCACAGCGAGACCAGCTTCTGCTCTTCGTCGGAGAGGCTGGGGCCGGGTGTGGGAGTGGGTGCGGTCGTGGACTTGGACGGGTCGGGCGATGCGGACTGTCCCTCCGGCGGGGTCGCCGTCGGACTGGGTGTCGCCTTGGACGCGGCCGAGGTGCGTGTGGTTCCCGTGACGCCGCCGGCCTCGCCCTCGCCGGTCTTGGAGTTCTGCTCGCTCTGGGTTTCGCGGCGCTCGGCGTCCTTCTTGCACGCGGACGCCTGCGTGGCCAGTTCCTGGATCTTCGAGGTGGCGTCGGTCAGGCCGCCCTCGGCGATCGTGGCCTTGACCTGCTTCTGCTGGTACGGCGGCAGGTACTTGAGTTCGATCTCGGGGTGGTCTTTTTCGACCTTCGAGAGCGAGACCCAGGCCAGGTCCTGGCTGATACCGCGGTAGAGCGCGACGTGCTCGCCCTTGGTGCCGACGTAGTACTGAGTCTGCGTCCAGCGGTAGCCGCCGTACAGCCCGCCGCCGATGACGGCGAGCGCGAGCGCCGCGTAGAGGGATCTTTTCAGCCACTTCCGCCCGGAGCGCGGCTTGACGAAGTCGTCGTCGGAGTAGCCGCCGAAGCCGTCGGCGGGTGCGTAGCCGGTGGAGTCGCCGCTGCCGGGCGGGCCGAACTCGCCGCCGCCCTGGCCGGGTACGTGGCGGCCGAGGCTGGACGCGCGGCCGGCGGGGGTCTGCATGGCGCCGTTGTCGTGCAGCTGGTTCTGGTTCTCGGCGACCGCGCCCACGACGACCGGGGTGTCGGAGAGCTGCCCGGCGAGGGTGTCTCCGCTGTCGATGTCGAGGACGTCGGCGACGATGACCGTGATGTTGTCGGGGCCGCCGCCGCGCAGTGCGAGCTCGATGAGCTGCTGCACGGTCTCCTGGGGGCCCTGGTAGCTGGCGAGGGTGTCCTCCATCGTCTGATGGGAGACGACGCCCGACAGTCCGTCGGAGCAGATCAGGTACCGGTCGCCGGCGCGGACCTCACGGATGGAGAGGTCGGGCTCGACGTGGTCGCCGCTGCCCAGCGCGCGCATCAGCAGGGAGCGCTGCGGGTGGGTGGTGGCCTCGTCCTCAGTGATGCGTCCCTCGTCGACGAGGCGCTGCACCCAGGTGTGGTCCTGCGTGATCTGCGTCAGTACGCCGTCCCGCAGGAGGTACGCGCGTGAGTCGCCGACGTGTACGAGGCCGAGGCGCTGGCCGGTCCACAGGAGTGCGGTGAGGGTGGTCCCCATGCCTTCGAGCTGGGGGTCCTCCTCGACCATCATGCGGAGCTGGTCGTTGGCGCGCTGTACGGCGGTGCCGAGCGAGGTGAGGATGTCGGAGCTCGGCACGTCGTCGTCGAGCGCGACGATGGTGGAGATCACCTCCGAGGAGGCGACCTCACCGGCGGCCTGGCCGCCCATCCCGTCGGCGATCGCGAGGAGGCGGGGTCCGGCGTAGCCGGAGTCCTCGTTGCCCTCGCGGATCATGCCTTTGTGCGATCCGGCGGCGAAGCGCAGTGAGAGACTCATGCGCACCTCGCCCGTCGGCTCCGGGTACATCCGCACGGTGCCCACCCTCCGGTCGGGAGCGCGCCGGGGTCCGTCGTGTGGACCGCCGCTGCCCGCTCGCTCCGCTCGCGCTCATTCATGATGTAGCACTACTTCCGCAGCTCGATGACGGTCTTGCCGATGCGGATCGGCGCGCCCAGCGGTACGGGCGTGGGAGTCGTCAGTCGGTTCCGGTCGAGATACGTGCCGTTGGTGGATCCCAGATCCTCGACGATCCACTGGCCGTCACGGTCCGGGTAGATCCTGGCATGCCTGCTGGACGCGTAGTCGTCGTCCAGCACGATGGTGCTGTCGTGCGCGCGGCCCAGCGTGATGGTCTGCCCCTGGAGGGCGACGGTCGTACCCGTGAGGATGCCCTCGGAGACGACCAGCTTGGTGGGTGCGCCGCGGCGCTGACGGCCGCCGCCGCTCGGTGCGGCGGCCTGCTGGCGCTGTTGGGGCGGCGCGGCCTGGCGCGCCGCCTGTTGCGGCCTCTGGGCGTCCCGGCGCGACCCGCGCTGTGTGACGCGCGTTCCGAACAGGTCGCTGCGGATGACCTGCACGGCCACGATCACGAACAGCCACAGTACGGCCAGGAAACCCAGCCGCATGACCGTGAGGGTCAGCTCTGACATTGCCCCCGCTTCACCCTTCGGCTTGCCGGTAAATGATGGTGGTACTGCCCACGACGATCCGCGAGCCGTCGCGGAGCGTAGCGCGGGTGGTGTGCTGCCCGTCCACCACGATGCCGTTGGTGGACCCGAGATCCTGGATCGTCGAGGGCGTTCCGGTCCGGATCTCACAGTGCCGGCGCGAGACGCCGGGGTCGTCGATCCGCACGTCGGCTTCGGTGCTGCGGCCCAGCACCAGCGTCGGGCGGGAGATCTGATGGCGGGTGCCATTGACCTCGATCCAGTGCCGCACGCGGGCACCGGGCAGCGGGCCGGGAGCGGCGGCGGGCCGCTGTCCCATGGGCGCGGGTCCCGGACGGCCGCCGGGTGGCGGCGCGGACGGCATGGGAGGAGCGCCGGCCGGCTGGGCCGGCGGCGGGTAGCCGTAGCCTCCGGGACGGCCGGCCGCGGGGTTCGCGGGGGCCACCGGGCTCGCGGGGGCGCGCTCGGGAGCGGCCTGCTGGTTGGCGGAGGAGGCGAGCGTGCGGCTGCGTACCCGGTACAGACCGGTGTCGAGGTCTTCCGCCTTCTCCAGGTGGACCTTGATGGGGCCCATGAAGGTGTAGCGCTGCTGCTTGGCGTAGTCGCGGACCATCCCGGCGAGCTCGTCGCCCAGCTGACCGGAGTAGGGGCTGAGCCGCTCGTAGTCCGGCGTGCTCAGCTCCACGATGAAGTCGTTGGGTACGACGGTCCGGTCGCGGTTCCAGATGGTCGCGTTGTTGTCGCACTCCCGCTGGAGTGCTCCCGCGATCTCCACGGGCTGGACCTCTGACTTGAACACCTTGGCGAAGGTGCCGTTGACCAGACCTTCGAGGCGTTGCTCGAACTTCTTCAGGACTCCCATGGGGCACCTCCTCCGTCGTTGTCGCCCTGGTACTGCTTACTGATCGTATCCACGCGCAGGGAAATCGGCTGGTTCCCCCTGTCGGCCCGGTCGACAGGTGTCGACGCGCACCGAGCTCACTGGAGCCCCCTCCCGAAGTTCCCTCCGGAGCTCGTCTTCGAACTCCCCCCGCGGACTCCGTTGGAAGGATCGTAGAGGCGGCGTCACCACAGTGTCCCGCACCTGACTGTGGACCTTGGCCGCCTCCTGGGGAGATGGCCGGGACCGGTACGAGGTTGATACGTGAACTGGTTACGGCTGATACGTGGAGGGTGGGAACGGTGGGGTCGAGGGCGCCGTCCGGGGCGGGTCCGCAGGTGATCCGGGGGCGACGGCGGGGTCGCCCGGCCTCCTGCCACCCCCCGGAAACGGATGTGAATCCACCCTCCCCACCGTGCTAATCTTCTGCATGTCGACAGGCGCTCACCCACCCGGTGAGAGACGGACGACACACCCAATGCGCGGGTGGCGGAATAGGCAGACGCGCTGGATTCAGGTTCCAGTGCCCGAAAGGGCGTGGGGGTTCAACTCCCCCCTCGCGCACCATGGAGCACCGACGAAAAGTGCTTCTGAGCAGTGACGGAAGGCCCTCACCGTGATTACGGTGAGGGCCTTCCGCGTTGTCGTTGCAGCTCAGAGTTGGCGCGATGGCGGCGAGGCACGACTGCCTGACAACCGCCACGAAGGGGCCGCGGGGCTGCTCGGAGTGTGATTTTCCTGTTGGTGTGAGGTCTCTCTCACTGGGCGGCGAGGTGGCCAGTGGGGGGCCAGCGGTCGACTTGGCGGCGGTTGGCGTGGGCGAGCGGTACACCAGTGAGTTGTGGCGCTACGAGAACGCCGCATGCGCTCAGCAGCAGTACTTCCGCATGGGGCCGGCAGCCGTTCTGTGGCGCTACCTCGCCGTGCACGAAACCTGCATCGCAGCCCCACTACGCGGTACCCGGCTTCGACACCGTCACCACGGTGCCCAGCACCAGCGGCCGCACGAACCCTCCTCCCCTCCGTGCCATGGCGGCCGCCACCGTGACCTGCTTATACCGGCGCCGGGCGCAGCCGCACTCGGCCGGCAACGTCTCAGCCGAGCGCTACACCTCCTCAGCACCCTGGAGCGAGAACGTCCTCCTCATCGACAACACCTGAACCACCGGCAACCACGCTCAAGCCGCAGCTGCGGTTTTGAAAGCCGCCGGTGTGGGGAGCGTGGCCATCCTGGCCATTGCCACGCCACCTCAACATCAGCTACGGCGACACCGCAGCGCATGCCGAACTGATCTGTGCGGTAGCCATTGACGGGCTCACTCAGTAAGGGCTGTGCTGTCAGCCGGGGCTCTGCCCGGGGTGATTGGCAGGCAGTTCGATGGGTTGGGTCGAAGAAACGAATCAGCTGGTCAGCGCACCACCCCTTGATCACTCAAGTCGGTGAACCATTCCATCGGCCAGAAACATGATCGCGGCGTTGGAGTTCTTTTCGGTCGGAGAGATTCTCCGCCGGAAGGGAAATGTTCATGGTCGCGCTTTGTCGATCCAGGTTTGTCATGGCCCTTGCTACCGCATGCGCTCTCGTGCTGACGAGTCCCTCGGTGGCGCAGGCCGGCGCTGTCGGATCGACCCCTGTCCGAACCTTCGAGTACAGCGTTGGCGGCATGGCGATGAAGGTTCCGACCGGCTGCATGTTCACACACATCATCCGAGGTGGCGGGAAGAAGATCACCTATCAGAACGCCGGCGTCGACTGTGCTTTTGTCGCCGCGCTCGGCACCGGCTTCTGCAACTGGCGGATCGACTTCACGTACGCGAACACCAACAACAAGACGTACAGGACCTCCCGGGGGCGAACGCACCCCGAGTGCAAGATCGATCCGATGCGGAACAACTCTCCCCAGACGCTGCCTCGTTATGGAAAGGCGTGTGCGCATCTCCACGTCAACGGGGTGCGCCGAGTGAGCCAGTGCCACCACATTACGAAGTGAGCCGTTCATGATTGATCAACAGCAGGGGCGGGACCAGCGATGGGAGGCGCGACGGCGGTCGGCTGGGACCGCCGTGTTCGTGGCGAGTTTCGTCGTGACACTCATCTTCTTCGCTTTCTTCCCCGGGCTTCCGCACGTCATCGACTGGGGGGCGATCGTCGTCGCCGTCCTGGCAGGAGCACTCGCCCGATGGGTGTGCCAATCCTGGATGGGAAAGAGGAGCAGGGAGAGCAAGTGAGACGTCTTGCGGGTGCTGGACGTTCGGAGCCTTGAAGCCCTTGATCTGCGCTGTGGGAAATCTGCGCCAACAGTGCCGGAAACGACCTACGCGTCGGACTCAGGGGCCTGATCAGTATGTTTCGTCGGTGCCCCACTATTGAAGACCCGCGTCTTGTTGTCCGGGTGGGGCGTGGGCGCTTCGGGGTTGTGGCGGTGAGGTATCTCACGTAGCAGGTCCCGGGCTTCCGGTCCGGCTGCGTGGGAGGTGGGGCTCTGTGAAGGTGATCCTCTTCGGGGCGACCGGGATGGTCGGGCAGGGGGTTCTGCGGGAGTGTCTGCGGGACGGGTCGGTTGAGAGTGTGCTGGTGGTCGGGCGTACGGCGGTGGGCGTCACGCATCCGAAGCTGCGTGAGGTCGTGCGTGCGGATCTCACGGACCTGAGCGGGCTCGACGGCGAACTCTCCGGGTACGACGCCTGCTTCTTCTGTCTCGGGGTTTCGGCGGCGGGTATGAAGGAGGACGCGTACCGCAGGGTCACGTACGACCTCACGCTCGCGGTGGCGCGCACCCTGGCCGGGTGGAATCCGGGACTGACCTTTTGTTACGTGTCCGGGCAGGGGGCCGACAGCTCCGCGCGGGGACGTGTGATGTGGGCGCGGGTCAAGGGAGATACGGAGAACGCGCTGCTCGCGCTGGACGGCGTGGACGCGTACATGTTCCGGCCGGGGCTCATCCAGCCGTTGCACGGGATCACGTCGAAGACCCGGGCGTACCGCGTCGTCTACACGCTGACCGCGCCGCTGCTCCCCGTCCTGCGGAAACTCATGCCCAGGCGCATCACCACGACCGAGCAGATGGGGCTGGCGATGATCGCGGTGGCGCGGGGTGGGGCGGGCGGTCGGGTGCTGGAGGCCGAGGGGATCAACAGGGCCGCGGCGGGGTGATCGGGCCTCTGCCGCCGTTTCGGGTCTTCTACCGCGCAGGCGCAGGCGGAGTCGGAGGCGGGTGCGGCGTGGGAGCCCTCACTCAAGGAGCCGGGGCCGGGGGTGTTGGCGAAGACGCGGTGAGGGTCTGGTGGTCGTGCTGAGCTGGGTTGTTTTCCACAGGTGCGGAGTTGTCCACAGGGGCTCACGCGGATCGGCGCCCGGCTGTACGGTCGTCACGAGTTGATGTTCGTACGCGGGGGAGGCGGTCGGTGTGAGCGAGGTCGGTGGCGCGGTGGCGGCAGAGGGATCGGCAAGGGTTCCGAGGGTGCGCGGATTCGCGCAGTGGCCCGTGGAGGGCTCGCCCAAGGAGGAGGGCAAGGCACTGCGGGAGCGCGTCCCGCGCGGCGCGCATGCCTCCTTCGACACGAACGGCGACCGGCCGGCCGCCGTGACCGCGGTCGAGGAGTCCAACCGCGGCCGCCTCCCCCAGTTCACGCCGATCCGGGTCGGCAGGATGGCGGCCACCCCCTTCGCCTTCCTGCGCGGTTCGGCCGGACTCATGGCGTACGACCTGGCGCGGACGCCCCTGACGGGCATAGGCGCACAGATCTGCGGGGACGCGCACGCCGGGAACTTCGGCCTGTACGGGGACGCCCGCGGCGGCCTCGTCATCGACCTGAACGACTTCGACGAAACCGTGCACGGCCCGTGGGAGTGGGACCTCAAGCGGCTCGCCACCTCACTCGTGCTCGCCGGCCGCGAGGCGGGAGCGGACGAGGACACCTGCCGCAAGGCGGCGCAGTTCGCGGCCGGTTCCTACCGGCGCACCATGCGGCTGCTCGCCAAGCTCCCGGTCCTGGACGCGTGGAACGCCATCGCGGACGAGGAACTGGTCTCCCACACCGACGCCCACGACCTGCTCGGCACGCTGGAGCGGGTCTCGGAGAAGGCGCGGGCCAACACCAGCGGGCGGTTCGCGGCGAAGTCCACGGAGGCGGTCGAGGGCGGCGGGCGGCGCTTCGTCGACGCGCCGCCCGTACTGCGGAGCGTTCCCGACGAGGAGGCCGCGGCGGTGGCGCTGGCACTGGACGAGTACCTGACGACGCTCTCCGATGACCGGCTCCCGCTCCTCGCGCGGTACACGGTGCACGACGTCGCCTATCGCGTGGTCGGCACGGGAAGCGTGGGCGCGCGCTCGTACGTGGTGCTGCTGCTGGACCACCTCGGTGAGCCCCTCGTCCTCCAGGTGAAGGAAACCCGCGGCTCTGTCCTGGTTCCCCACCTGGCGACGGCCGGTTTCGAGGTGCCGGAGGTCGTGCACGAGGGCCGCCGGGTCGTCCTCGGCCAGAAGCGCATGCAGGTGGTGAGCGACATCCTGCTGGGTTGGACCTCGGTCGACGGGCGGCCCTTCCAGGTACGGCAGTTCCGCAACCGCAAGGGCAGCGTCGATCCCGCGGCGCTGGCCGCGGACCAGATAGACGACTACGCCCGCATGACCGGGGCGCTGCTGGCACGGGCGCACGCACACAGTGCCGACCCACGGCTGATCGCGGGGTACTGCGGCAAGAGCGACGAACTGGACGAGGCGATCGCCTCCTTCTCGACGGCGTACGCGGACCGGACCGAAGCGGATCACGCGGAGCTGGTGGGAGCCGTGCGAGCGGGACGGATCGCGGGGGAGCTGGGGGTCTGACGGAGACGGAGGAGAGGGGACGGAGGGGGAGCTGAGGGTCTGACGGATCGGGGCAAAGGCCCCTGCCCAGGTGATTCCGAGCTTGGGGAAAACCTTGCCCAGGTGGCGAAAAGCCCTTGCCCAGGCGGTTTTGAGTGGGTGGGGGAGCCGTGGCCTAGGCTGGACAGGTGACGACCCCGGAAGCTGAGCAGTCCCCGACCGAGCCCTCCGAGGAGCCCGGCGCAGGCCAGGCGTCCGCCGAGGAGGTGACGTCAGCCGAGCCGTCCGCGGAACCGGGCACCGACGCGTCCTCGGACGCGGCCGGAGCCGACGGGACCGCGGGTGAGCAGACCGTGACTGACGAGACGGCGAGCGAGGAGACGGCGAGCGACGAAACCGCGCGTGTCGAAACCGCGGGCGGCGCCGGAGGCGAAGGGCAGGCGCGGCCCGAGGAGCGGCTGGAGCGGGCCGTGCGCGCGGCCGAGCAGGCGCTGATCGAGTACGAGATCGCGGTGGAGACGTTCCGGGTCGAGGTGGAGAACTTCTCCCGGATGCACCACCAGAAGCTCGGGCCGATGTACTCACGGCTCGACGAGCTGGAGGCGCAGATCGCCGAGGCGCGGGCCGCGCGCACCGGCGACCCGGAGGATGTGCGCAAGGCTCAGGAGGCGCGGGCCCGGGTCATGCCGATGCCGGGGATCGAGGAGCTGTTCCACGACTGGCTCGACTCGGACGGGCTGTCTCCCGAGGCCTCGGCCATGCTGACCGAGCAGTCGGTGCGGCCGCCACAGCGGGTCCGGCCGAGCGACGAGGCCCGCAAGCTCTACCGGGAGCTCGTCCGCAAGGCGCACCCCGACCTTGCTCAGGACGACGGTGAGCGGGCGCGGCGCGACGAGTTCATCGCGCGGGTCAACGCCGCGTACGGGCGTGGGGACGAGGCGCTGCTCCGGGAGCTGTCCGAGGAGTGGGCCGCCGGACCCGTACCCGAGGAATGGCGCCCGAGCCGCAGTGAGGAGCTCTACGCCCGCCTCGAATGGCTTGCCCAGCGCAAGGACCTGCTCACGCTCGTGGCCCGCGACCTGGAGGAGAGCGCGATCGGGGCCATGCTGAAGATGGCGCCGGACGACCCGGACCGGCTACTGGAGGAGATCGCCGAGCAGCTGCTGACGCAGGTGGGCGAGCGGGAGGCGGAGCTGGCGGGGTTGCTCGGCAGCGGTGCGTGACGGCTGCGCCGGCCGGGTGGTGTGCGGCGGCCTGTCCGCCCCCGGGTGACTGGCACCCCTGTGCGCCGGGCGAACCGGCCGACCGGCTGACCGGTCGATCGGCGAAGTGACCCGGTCGGGTAGCGTCGGGGCATGCAATTCGGATCTGGTGTGCCCACGGTCGAGGTCGGGGATCTCGCGGACGGAGACTTCCTGCTGGACGTCCGGGAGGACGACGAGTGGCAGGCAGGTCACGCGGAAGGGGCACTGCACATCCCCATCAGTGACTTCGTCGCCCGCTACGGCGAGCTGACCGAGGCGGCGCCGCAGGACGGCAGGGTCCATGTGATCTGCCGCTCCGGTGGGCGTTCTGCGCAGGTCGCGATGTACCTGGTCCAGCAGGGGGTCGACGCGGTGAACGTGGACGGCGGCATGCAGGTGTGGGCGGCCGCGGGCCGTCCCGTGGTGGACGACAAGGGGCAGCCGGGGTTCGTGCTCTAGGCCTCCGGCGGTTGCGCGGGTGTGGGCGCGTTGTTGTCCGCGAGTGGGTGGGTTGGGGTGTTGTCTGCGGGTTGAGTTGGGCTGGTCGCGCAGTTCCTCGCGCCCCTGGGGTGGTGGGTGGTGGGGTCGGTGCCGTGACGGGGTATCCGATCGCCGCTCCCGCATATCCAGCTTGAGCTGAGTTGCCGCGGCGATCGGACACCCCGACACGACCCCTCACGCCGGAGGCCGACAGCGGGTAGGTGGGGGCCGCGGTGACCTGTCCGCGTTTGTGAGTTTCGCCCCCGGTCATCCCAGTGGATGCGCCGCCAGCAGGTCGCCCAGTGCCTCCTCGTGGGCCGCCGCTGGGCCGAGGGAGAGTTCCAGGTGTTTGGCCCAGGCGTGGTAGCGGTGCAGGGGGTAGTCGGTGTCCGCGCCGAAGCCGCCGTGGAGATGTTGCGCGGTCTGCACGACACGTCGTACGCCGTCGGACGCCCAGATCTTGGCGACAGCGACGTCACCGGACGCGGGCAGCGCCCCGCCCGCACTCGTACTGATCCGCCACGCGGCCTGCCAGAGGGTCGCCTCCATCGCGCGCAGGTCGATATAGCGGTCGGCGGCCTGCATGGCCACGGCCTGGAACGTGGCGACCGGGAACCCGAACTGCTCCCGCTTGCTGGTGTACTCGCTCGTCATCCCGAGCACGCCCTCACCCAGCCCGAGGGCCAGCGCACACGTCCCGGTGGCGAGCAGTTCCCGTAGCCACTGCCAGGCGCCGTCGGCGTCGATGACGTCGCGGGCGGCGATTCGTACGGAGTCCAGCCGGAGTTCGCCGAGTCGCTCGCCCGTCGTGGAGACCTGCTCGGCGAGCACCGCGCCCTCGTGGACGCGGGGTACGAGGGCGAGTACGGAGCGGCCCGAGCCGGTGCTCAGCGCGGGGACCAGGACGAAGTCCGCGTTCTGCGCCCAGGGGACAGCCGTCTGTACCCCGTCCAGCACCCAGGCGTCGGCCTCCGGTCGCGCGGTCACGGCGAGTTCGGCGCCGTCGTGCCCGGTGCGCCCGTTCGCGGCGACGGTGAGCACCACCTCGCCGCGGCCGGCCCGCGCCAACAGGTCCGCCTTCAGCTCCGCACCGCCGTACGTCTGCACGGCCAGGGCGGCCGCGCTGCTCTCCAGCAGCGGCACCCGAGCGAGTACCTTCGCCGACTCGCGCAGCACCAGGCACAGCGCGACGGCGTCCAGGCCCGCCCCGCCGTAGCGCGCGTCGAGCAGCAGGCTCAGCAGGTCGCCGTCGGCGAGCCGGGCCCACAGTGCGCGGTCGAAGTCGTCCGCGACGGCGCCCGCGGTGAGCGAGGGACTCGGCACCCCGTCGGGCGCGACTCCGGCGAACACCGCCTTCGCCGCCTCCACGGCTGCCTGCTGTTCCTCGGTGAAGGTGAAGTCCACGGTCCCGCCCTTCCAGTCCGCCCAGTTCGCCCGGTCCGCACAGCCCGCCAGTCCGATCTGACGGAGCGTCAAGATAGAACAGGTTCTATGAGAAGGGAACGGTGGAGGGAGCGGAGAGGGGAACGGTGAGGTGAAGGGAATGGTGGTTCGGTTCAACGGCCGGTCGGAGGCCGGGCGAGGGCCGTAAGGTGTCAACCGCTGTGGATACCTCGTGATCATTGTGATGTCTGTGACGGCTGTGGCCGTTGGGGCTGGTCCGGGCGGGTCGGTCTGAGTACCGTTCCGGTGCGACCGTCGCGGCGCGGCGCCGTATGAGCGGTGACGGTGCCCCGCGGGCCGGCGACTGAACCAGGCCGACATCGGGAAACGGGGCGGAATGAACGCGTACGACGAGGGCTCGAACGCCCGGCCCGTGCCGGGCGAGCCCGCAACCGCCGCCTCGGGTGGCCCTCCCCCGGACGGTCACCCCGCCCCCGGCGACCCGCCCGCCGGCCCTCTTCCCCGCACCGGCATCGCCGCCCTCTCCCTGCGGTACCAGATCGCCGCCGCGCTCGCCCTCGCGGTGGTCGCGGTCGTCGTCTGCGCGCATCTCGCCCTGGTCTTCCTGCACGTCGCGCCGTCGAACACGGTCACCAAGCAGCACGGGCAGGCGATCGACGAGTGGGTCTACCCCGAGTTCGAGCAGAACTGGAAGCTCTTCGCGCCCAATCCGCTGCAGCAGAACATCGCGGTCCAGGTCCGTGCCGAGGTACGGGCCGAGGACGGCAGCATCGGCACGACCCGCTGGTACGACCTCTCCGCGCTCGACGGCGAGGCCATCAACGGCAATCTGCTGCCCAGCCACACCCAGCAGAACGAGCTGCGCCGGGCCTGGGACTTCTTCGTGGCCACGCACGACAACGAGAACCGTCCCAACGGCCTGCGCGGCGCCCTCTCCGAACGCTATCTGCGCCGCATCGTGGTGCTGCGCCTCGACCGTGAGCAGGCGGGCGGCCCGGGTGCGGTCGTGCACCAGGTGCAGGTCCGCTCCCGTACGACCAATGTGCCGCCTCCGAAGTGGAGCAAGGAGCAGGTGTCCGACAAGCCCGTGGTCCGGCAGCTGCCCTGGTGGCTGGTGTCACCGGCCGACCGGGCGGCCGGGACGCGGCCCGCGGCGAGGACGGAGGCGAGCGCCCGATGAGCAGCTTCGACCGCGACCCGAAACCCGGCCCTGAGCCCAGCCCGAAGATCAGCTCCGAGCCCAGCCCGGCGCCCGGCCGGGTGAGCCGCCTCGACGGCAGGAGCCGTGTCGAACGGACCCTCGCGCGCGCCATCACACGCGTCACCGGACAGGCCCTCGGCCCGTACCAGACCGCCGTGATCCGCATCGGCTTCGCCGCCACCTGGCTGCTGTTCCTGCTGCGCGAGTTCCCGCACCGTCAGGAGATGTACGGGCCCGACGGCCCCTGGAGCTGGGACCTGGCCCAGCAGCTCATCGCGAACAACCACGCCTTCACGACCCTGATGTGGTCCGACAGCCGGGTCTGGTTCGAGATCGTCTACGTGCTCGCCGTGCTGTCCAGCGCCCTGCTGGTGCTCGGCTGGCGCACCCGCACCATGTCCGTGCTCTTCCTGGTCGGCGTGCTCTCCCTGCAGAACCGCAGCATCTTCATGGGAGACGGCGGCGACAACGTCATCCACCTGATGGCGATCTACCTGGTGTTCACGCGCTGCGGCCAGGTGTGGTCCCTGGACGAGCGGCGGGAACGGCGGGAGCGCCTCGCGTGGGAGGCGTGGGAGGCAGAGGATGAGCAGGGTCCACGCGCGCGTGAAGAGCGGTTCGGTTCGGACGAGATCTCGAACGGGCCCTCGGAAAGCACCTCGGAAAGCGCCTCGGAAAGGCCCCTGTACAAGGGCTCGGGCTCATACAGGGCGCGCCCCGACCGGACCGGCCCCGTCCTCTGGTGCGTACTCGGCTTCGCCCTCGCCGTGGCCACGCTCGCGGGGAAGATCGACGGGGGCTTCTTCGGCGGCTGGCTGACGATCTACTGGGGTCTGTGGGCCGCACAGGGCCTGTGGTGGCTGGCCGGCCGGTACTCCCGAAGCGCCGAGCCGCGCATCCTCCTCGACGTCGTCGCCAACCTCGCCCACAACGGCGCCCTTTTCGTGATCATGGCCGAGGCCTGCCTGATCTACGCGACCGCCGGCTGGTACAAGATCCAGGGCTCCCGCTGGCAGGACGGCACCGCCGTCTACTACCCGCTCCACCTGGACTACTTCTCGCCCTGGGCGGCCCTCTCCGACCTGCTGTCCGAGTACGGCACGATAGTGATGCTGGTGACCTACGGGACGGTCGTCGTGCAGGTCGCCTTCCCCTTCACGCTCTTCAACCGGCGGGTGAAGAACGTCCTGCTGGCGGCGATGATCACCGAGCACGCCGTGATCGCCGTCGTCCTGGGGCTGCCGTTCTTCTCGCTCGCGATGATCGCCGCCGACGCGGTGTTCCTGCCGACGTCCTTCCTGCGCCGCCTCGGCGGATGGACGACACGCGCGCGTGGACGGCTGTTTTCGAGCGTCGGCCGTGCGCGGCGAGGGCCGCGCACGGAGGCTCCGCGCACCCCGGAGACGGCCGAGCCCCCGCACGTAGGCTTCACGGCATGACGGCCCCCCACGACCCCGTACGCGCCTGGCGCCGGCTCGCCGACACCTCCGTCCTGCTCGACGGCTTCCACGCCCTCAAGCACGCGGTGCGCTTCCGGGCCGAGGTCACGATGGCCGTCACCACGGACCGGCGGGCGGCGCTCGCCCTCGCCGACGAGCTGGCCCCGGACGTACGAGACGTGCTGGACGGCCTCCTGGAAGAGGTCGCGGAGACCGCGTACCAGAGCCTCGTCCCGCGACCGCACCCCACCGCGGTGGCCGCTCTGGCGGTACGTCCCTCACGCGACGCCCAGCTGCGGGTGCTGGCCCGCACTCCGCGCACCGCGCCCGTGGTCGTCCTCGACCATCCGCGCAACCTCGGCAACGCCGGCGCCGTGATCCGGCTCGCGGCCGGCTTCGGCGCGACCGGTGTCGTCACCACCGGCACGCTCGACCCCTGGCATCCCACGGTCGTACGCGGTGGGGCGGGCCTGCACTACGCGACCACCGTCGAGCGGCTGACCGTGGACGAGCTGCCGCCCGGGCCGGTGTTCGCCCTCGACCCGGAGGGCGAGGACATCCGGGGCCTGAAGCTCCCGGACGACGCCCTGCTCGCCTTCGGCTCGGAGCGCAGTGGTCTGTCCGACGAATTGCGCGCCCGTGCCGACCACCTGGTAGCCCTGCCGATGCGCCCCCAGGTCTCCAGCTACAACCTCGCGACCAGCGTCGCCATGACCCTGTTCCACTGGAGTGTTTCGTAAGGGGACGGGGCTGCGGGATGGTCGTCGGCTGCAGGCCGCTGGGGGCTGGTCGCGCAGTTCCCCGCGCCCCTAACGGGGCGCCTACGCCTCCCTGCGAACCTCCACCACCCGGAACCGGTTAGCCACAAACGCCCCGTCGCACAGCGCAGCGTTGGCCGCCGCGTTGCCGCCCGAGCCGTGGAAGTCAGAGAAGGCCGCGGTCTGGTTGACGTAGACCCCGCCCGTGAGGTTGAGGGAGAGCTGGGCGCATTCCTCCAGGCAGGCCTCCTGCACGGTCTGCTCGAACTCCTCGGAGGTCGTGTACGCGCCGACCGTCATCGCGCCCTTGTCCCTGATCGTCCGCCGCAGCAGCCCCACCGCGTCCGCCGCGGAGTCGACCGCGACGGCGAAGGAGACCGGCCCGAAGCACTCGCTCATGTAGGCCGCCTCGGCGTCGGGCTTGGCGCCGTCGAGCTTCACGATCACGGGAGTGCGGACGACCGCGTCCGGGAACTCGGGGTTGGCGATCTCCCGTGAGGCGAGCGCGACTTCACCGAGCCCGGCCGCGGCTTCCAGGCGTGCCTTCACGTCCGGGTTCACGATCGCGCCGAGCAGGGCGTTCGCCCGGGCGTCGTCCCCGAGGAGTCCGCCGACCGACTTGGCGAGATCGGCGACCACCTCGTCGTACGTCCTGGGGCCCTCCTCCGTACGGATGCCGTCACGCGGAACGAGGAGGTTCTGCGGGGTCGTGCACATCTGGCCGCTGTAGAGGGACAGGGAGAAGGCGAGGTTCGACAGCATCCCCTTGTAGTTGTCGGTGGACTCCACGATCACCGTGTTGACGCCGGCCTTCTCCGTGTAGACCTGCGCCTGGCGGGCGTTGGCCTCCAGCCAGTCGCCGAACGCCGTCGAGCCGGTGTAGTCGATGATCCGGATCTCGGGGCGGGTGGCCAGGGTCTTGGCGATGCCCTCGCCGGGGCGCTCGGCGGCCAGCGCCACCAGGTTCGGGTCGAAGCCCGCCTCGGCGAGCACCTCGCGGGCCACCTGGACGGTGAGCGCGAGCGGCAGCACCGCGCGCGGATGGGGCTTCACGAGGACCGCGTTGCCCGTGGCCAGGGAGGCGAACAGGCCCGGATAGCCGTTCCACGTGGGGAAGGTGTTGCAGCCGATCAGCAGCGCGATGCCGCGCGGAACGGGGGTGAACTGCTTGGTCAGCGCGATCGGGTCGCGCTTGCCCTGGGGCTTGGTCCACTCGGCGTTGTCCGGGGTGCGGACCTGCTCCACGTACGCGTACGCCACCGCCTCCAGGCCGCGGTCCTGCGCGTGCGGGCCGCCCGCCTGGAACGCCATCATGAAGGCCTGGCCGCTGGTGTGCATGACCGCGTGCGCGAACTCGTGGGTGCGGTCGCTGATCCGCTTGAGGATCTCCAGACACACCACCGCGCGCATCTCCGCGCCCGCGTCGCGCCACGCGCGCTGGCCGGCCTTCATGGCGGGCAGCAGTACGTCGATGTCCGCGTGCGGGTACGTGACGCCAAGATCGATCCCGTACGGCGAGACCTCGCCGCCCGCCCAGTCGTCCGTGCCGGGCTGGCCGAGGTCGAAGCGGGTGCCCAGGAGGGCGTCGAAGGCGGCCTTGCCCTCCGCCATGCCCAGGCTGCCGTTCTCCCCGTACGCCTTGGGGTGCTCGGGGTGCGGGGACCAGTACGCGCGCGTGCGGATCGCTTCCAGCGCCTGGTCGAGGGTGGGCCGGTGCTGGGCGATCAGCTGGTGCGTGGTGAGTGCGGCAGCGGCCATCAGGGACCAACTCCTCGTCTCGCGAGCTCTTCCTCGAACCCGCGACCTGGGCAGAAACAGGCGGACAGAGCTAGAGTAACCGAACGATCGGTCGGGACAAGGGGGTCCGCTGAACCTGTGGAAAACCCCGTGCGGGAGGATCGCGAGCATGACAGCACTCGACCTCGCCGGCCCCGTGGCGGTCATCGGCACCGGCACCATGGGCCAGGGCATCGCTCAGGTCGCGCTCGTCGCGGGCCACCCCGTGCGGCTGTACGACGCCGTGCCCGGCCGTGCCCGGGCCGCGGCCGAAGCGATCGGTACCCGCCTCGACCGGCTCGTCGAGAAGGACCGGCTGACCGGCGCCGAACGGGACGCCGCCCGCGCCCGCCTGCGCCCCGCCGAGACCCTCTCCGAACTCGCCGACTCGGGTCTGGTCGTCGAAGCAGTCCTGGAACGCCTTGACGTCAAACAGCAGCTGTTGCGCGAGCTGGAGGAGACCGTCGGGGACGACTGCCTGCTCGCCACCAACACATCCTCCCTGTCGGTGACCGCGATCGGCGGCGCCCTGCGCAACCCGGGCCGCTTCGTGGGGCTGCACTTCTTCAACCCCGCGCCGCTGATGCCCCTCGTGGAGGTCGTCTCCGGGTTCGCGACCGACGTCACGTACGCCACGCGCGCGTACGAGCTGGCCCGCGCCTGGGGGAAGACCCCGGTCGCCTGCGCGGACACCCCGGGGTTCATCGTCAACCGCATCGCGCGGCCCTTCTACGCCGAGGCGTTCGCGGTCCACGAGGCCCAGGGCGCCGATCCCGCCACGATCGACGCCGTCCTGCGTGAGTCGGGCGGCTTCAAGATGGGTGCCTTCGAACTGACCGACCTCATCGGCCAGGACGTCAACGAGTCGGTCACGCGCTCCGTGTGGGAGGCCTTCTTCCAGGATGTGCGATTCACGCCCTCGCTGGCCCAGCGGCGGCTCGTCGAGTCCGGCCGGCACGGCCGCAAGACGGGACACGGCTGGTACGACTACGGGGCCGAGGGTGAGGGCGGGCGCCCCGAGCCGCATACCGCGGAGAAGGCCCAGCCGCCCGCGTACGTCGTCGTCGAGGGCGATCTGGGACCCGCCGCCGAGCTGGTCGCGCTGATCCGCGAGGCGGGCATCCAGGTCCGCGAGGACGAGGAGGACCACGGCACCCGTCTGGTGCTGCCGAGCGGTGGCCAGCTGGCTCTCGCGGACGGCCAGACCGCCGTCGAGTTCCGGGACGTCGTCTACTTCGACCTGGCGCTCGACTACCGCCGGGCGACCCGTATCGCCCTGTCCCACTCGCAGGACACCCAGACCCAGACCCTCGCCGAGGCCACCGGGCTCTTCCAGGCGCTCGGCAAGGACGTCAGCGTCATCGGGGACGTACCCGGCCTGATCGTCGCCCGCACCGTGGCCCGCATCGTCGACCTGGCGCACGACGCCGTCGCCAAGGGGGTGGCCACCGAGGAGGACATCGACACGGCGATGCGGCTGGGCGTCAACTACCCCCTGGGGCCCTTCGAATGGAGCCGCAGGCTCGGCCGGAGCTGGGCCTACGACGTCCTGGACGACCTGCACATGCGCGACCCCTCGGGGCGTTACGCGCCGTCCCTCGCCCTCTACCGCCACGCGTACGCCTCCGAGAAGCGGGAGGGCACCCCATGACCACCGCCAAGCGCGACACCTACACCCCGGAGACGCTGCTCTCCGTGGCCGTGCGGGTCTTCAACGAGCGCGGCTACGACGGCACGTCCATGGAGCACCTCTCCAAGGCGGCCGGCATCTCCAAGTCGTCGATATACCACCACGTCACCGGCAAGGAGGAACTGCTGCGCCGGGCCGTCAGACGAGCGCTCGACAGCCTCTTCGGGATCCTCGACGAGGAGCACGCGCGCGAGGGACGTGCCGTGGAGCGGCTTGAGTACGTCACCCGGCGCATGGTCGAGGTGCTCACCGCTGAACTGCCGTACGTGACGCTGCTGCTGCGTGTGCGCGGCAACACCGACGCCGAACGCTGGGCCCTGGAGCGGCGCCGCGACTTCGACCACCGGGTGGCCGAACTCCTGAGAGCGGCGGCCGCCGACGGGGACGTACGCGGCGATGTGGAGTTCCGGCTCGCCACCCGGCTCGTCTTCGGAATGATCAACTCGCTCGTCGAGTGGTACCGGCCCGACGGGCGGGGCATGGGCGAGCGCGAGGTTGCGGACGCGGTCGTGCGGCTGGTCTTCGGGGGACTCCGGAAAGAGGGCTGAGAGGGCTGAGAGGGCCGAGAGCGCTTAGGGCCCTAACCCTGCGGCTCCAGGTCCTCCTCCTCGAAGACCAGCAGGGTCCGCGTGCTGAGTACCTCGGGGATGGCCTGGAGGCGGGTGAGGACCAGTTCGCGCAGCGCCCTGTTGTCCGGCGTGTGCACCAGCAGCAGGACGTCGAAATCGCCGCCCACCAGCGCGATGTGCGAGGCCCCGGGGAGCGCCCTCAGCTGCTCGCGGACGGTGCGCCAGGAGTTCTGCACGATCTTGAGGGTGACGTACGCCGAGGTGCCGTGCCCCGCGCGCTCGTGGTCGACGCGGGCGCCGAAGCCCCGGATCACGCCGTCCTCCAGGAGGCGGTTGATGCGCGCGTAGGCGTTGGCACGTGACACGTGGACGCGCTCGGCCACGGACCGTATCGAGGCGCGTCCGTCGGCCTGGAGCATCTGGAGGATGTCCTGATCGATGGCGTCGAGCGGGCGCGGGGGCGGAAGCGAGCTTCCGGTCTCCGGCCCCTCGGCCATTTGTTCAGGTGGCATGTCCCTCCGCTTCCCTACCATGGACGTACTGCGTCCATCTCAGGCTGTGGAGAACCGTTTGTCCACAGCCTGAAGGTGCCTGTAGCCAAAATGTGCCGACGACCGAACAATCGGTAGGTGAGGCGCATCACTTTTGGCGTGCCTCCCGAAGCCGTCCCACGAGGAGGTGCCGACATGACGGTCATGGAGCAGCGAGGCGCATACCGGCCAACGCCGCCGCCCGCCTGGCAGCCCCGCACCGACCCCGCGCCGCTGCTGCCCGACGCGCTGCCCCACCGCGTCCTCGGCACCGAGGCGGCCGAGCGGGTCGACCCGGGACTGTTGCGCCGTCTGTACGCGGAGCTGGTGCGCGGCCGTCGCTACAACGCGCAGGCCACGGCCCTCACCAAACAGGGCCGTCTTGCCGTCTACCCCTCCTCCACCGGCCAGGAGGCCTGCGAGGTCGCCGCCGCGCTCGTCCTCCAGGAACGCGACTGGCTCTTCCCGAGCTACCGGGACACGCTCGCCGCCGTGGCCCGCGGTCTCGATCCCGTACAGGCTCTTACCCTCCTGCGCGGCGACTGGCACACCGGATACGACCCTCATGAGCACCGCATCGCGCCCCTGTGCACGCCGCTCGCGACGCAGCTCCCGCACGCCGTGGGTCTCGCGCACGCCGCCCGTCTCAAGGGTGACGACGTGGTCGCACTCGCCCTGGTCGGCGACGGCGGCACCAGTGAGGGCGACTTCCACGAGGCGCTGAACTTCGCCGCCGTCTGGCAGGCCCCGGTCGTCTTCCTCGTCCAGAACAACGGCTTCGCGATCTCCGTCCCGCTCGCCAAGCAGACCGCGGCCCCCTCGCTGGCCCACAAGGCCGTCGGCTACGGCATGCCGGGCCGCCTGGTGGACGGAAACGACGCGGCCGCGGTGCACGAGGTCCTGAGCGACGCCATCGCCCACGCGCGCGCGGGAGGCGGCCCGACGCTCGTGGAGGCGGTGACGTACCGCATGGAGGCCCACACGAACGCCGACGACGACAAGCGCTACCGCGGCGACGCCGAGGTCGAGGCCTGGCGTGCACACGACCCGATCGCCCTCCTGGAGCACGAGCTGACCGAGCGCGGGCTGCTCGACGAGGCCGGCATGCGCGCCGCGCGCGAGGATGCCGACGCGATGGCCGCGGACCTGCGCGAACGCATGAACCAGGACCCGGTCCTGGACCCCATGGACCTCTTCGCGCACGTCTACGCCCGGCCCACGACCCAACTGATGGAGCAGCAGGCACAGTTGCGGGCCGAGCTGGACGCCGAGCACGGGCATCAGGGCTCGGGTCACGAGCCGGGTCACGAGTCGGAAGGAGCGGCCCGATGACCACCGTCGCGGTGAAACCGGCCACCATGGCGCAGGCTCTCGGGCGCGCCCTGCGCGACGCGATGACCGAGGACCCGACCGTGCACGTCATGGGTGAGGACGTGGGCACCCTGGGCGGCGTTTTCCGGGTCACCGACGGGCTCGCCGAGGAGTTCGGCGAGGACCGGGTCACGGACACGCCGCTCGCCGAGGCCGGCATCCTGGGGACGGCCGTCGGCATGGCCATGTACGGGCTGCGGCCGGTCGTGGAGATGCAGTTCGACGCCTTCGCGTACCCCGCCTTCGAGCAGCTGATCTCGCACGTGGCGCGGATGCGCAACCGCACGCACGGGGCTATGCCCCTGCCCATCACCGTCCGCGTGCCCTACGGGGGCGGTATCGGCGGCGTCGAGCACCACAGCGACTCCTCCGAGGCGTACTACATGGCCACTCCGGGGCTCCATGTCGTCACGCCCGCGACGGTCGCCGACGCCTACGGACTGCTGCGCGCCGCCATCGCCTCCGACGACCCGGTCGTCTTCCTCGAACCCAAGCGCCTGTACTGGTCGAAGGACTCCTGGAACCCCGACGAGCCGGGGACCGTTGAACCGATAGGCCGCGCGCTGGTGCGGCGCTCGGGCCGGAGCGCCACGCTCATCACGTACGGACCGTCGGTGCCCGTCTGCCTGGAGGCGGCCGAGGCGGCCCGGGCCGAGGGCTGGGACCTCGAAGTCGTGGACCTGCGCTCGCTGGTGCCGTTCGACGACGAGACGGTCTCCGCGTCCGTACGGCGGACCGGGCGGGCCGTAGTCGTGCACGAGTCCGGGAGCTTCGGCGGGCCGGGCGGAGAGATCGCCGCCCGGGTCACCGAGCGGTGCTTCCACCACCTGGAGGCGCCGGTGCTGCGGGTGGCCGGCTTCGACATCCCGTATCCGCCGCCGATGCTGGAGCGGCACCATCTGCCCGGCGTCGACCGGATTCTGGACGCGGTGGCGCGGCTGCAGTGGGAGGCGGAGAGCTGATGCCCCAGGTCTTCGAATTCAGGCTTCCCGACCTCGGCGAAGGACTCACCGAGGCCGAGATCGTCCGCTGGCTGGTCCAGGTCGGCGACGTCGTCGCCGTCGACCAGCCCGTCGTCGAGGTCGAGACGGCCAAGGCGATGGTCGAGGTCCCCTGCCCGTACGGCGGCGTGGTCACGGCCCGCTACGGCGACGAAGGGGTGGAACTGCCCGTCGGTGCCCCGCTGCTGACGGTCGCGGTGGGGGCGCCGGTGTCGGCGCCGACGGAGGACGGCAAGGGAGACGAGGGGTCGGGCAACGTGCTGGTGGGGTACGGCACGGCTGCCGCACCCGCGCGGCGCAGGAGGGTACGGCCGACTCGTGCCGTCGGCGGGGCGGACCGGAACGCGGACCGGAACGCGGACCTGACCGTGGCCGGCGGCGCGGGCCCGTCGGCCGTGGCGACCGCGGGGACCGGGGTCGCGGGGACCGGGACCGCGGCCCGTCGCCCCGGGCCGGACACGGGACCCGGGCGAGGCGCGTCCGGTACCGGGCGCCGTGGCGACGGCCCCGTGCCGGTGATCTCTCCGCTGGTACGCAGGCTCGCCCGCGAATACGGGCTGGACCTGCGGGAGTTGACGGGGTCGGGCCCCGACGGCCTGATCACGCGCGCGGATGTGGAGTACGCCGTGCGGGCCGCCGGGTCCGCCGGGTTCGCAGTGCGGGCACCGGAAGCACCGGTGGCAGCTCCGGGTGCGACCACTCCCGCGCCGACCGCTTCCGCGCCGACCGCTTCCGCGCCGACCGTTTCCGCGCCGGCCATGGCGCCGATGCCCGCCGCCCCCCGCGCACCCGTCTCCCCCGGCACCCGCATCCCCCTGCGGGGCATCCGCGGTGCCGTCGCCGACAAGCTCTCCCGGAGCCGTCGCGAGATACCCGACGCGACCTGCTGGGTGGACGCCGACGCCACGGAACTCATGCACGCGCGCGCCGCGATGAACGCGGCCGGCGGCCCGAAGATCTCCCTCCTCGCGCTGCTGGCCCGTGTCTGCACAGCCGCGCTGGCCCGTTTCCCCGAGCTCAACTCGACGGTCGACATGGACGCCCGCGAGGTCGTACGGCTCGACGAGGTGCACCTCGGGTTCGCGGCGCAGACCGAGCGCGGGCTCGTCGTGCCGGTGGTGAAGGGCGCGCACGCGCGGGACGCGGAGTCGCTGAGCGCGGAGTTCGCGCGGCTCACCGAGGCGGCCAGGACCGGAACGCTCACACCCGCGGACCTCACCGGCGGCACCTTCACCCTGAACAACTACGGGGTGTTCGGCGTCGACGGTTCCACGCCGATCATCAATCATCCCGAGGCAGCCATGCTCGGCGTCGGCCGGATCGTCCCCAAGCCGTGGGTGCACGAGGGCGAGCTGGCCGTGCGGCAGGTCGTGCAGCTCTCGCTCACCTTCGACCACCGGGTGTGCGACGGCGGCACGGCAGGCGGTTTCCTCCGGTATGTCGCGGACTGCGTGGAACAGCCGGCGGTGCTGCTGCGGACCCTGTAGCCGCTCGGTAGCCACCGCGTGGCCACCTGGGCCCGTCCGGCCTCGTGACCACCTCCGTCCACATGCCGTGCACGGGGGTGGAAATGATCCTTCGCGCGCCCATACTCGTGAGGGTGACCGCCCACAAGTCCACCAGCTCACCCGGTACCGTCGGCCATGACGCCGTCGTGCTCGCCGGCGGCTCCGCCCGCCGACTCGGCGGGGCGGACAAACCCGGCGTACGGGTGGGCGGCCGCGCCCTGCTCGACCGGGTCCTGGCCGCCTGCTCCGGCGCGGTCACCACGGTGGTCGTGGCGGAGCCGAGGCCCACCGCGCGCCCGGTGGAGTGGGCGCGCGAGGACCCGCCCGGCGCGGGCCCGGTGGCCGCCCTCGACGCCGGACTGCGGCGCACCACCGCCGAGTTCGTCGTGGTGCTCTCCGCCGACCTGCCGTTCCTGGACCAGGGGACGGTACGGCGGCTGCTGACCGCCCTTCAGGAGGCGGGCACCGAGGGCGTGCTGCTCACGGACGCCGACGGCCGGGACCAGCCGCTCGTGGCCGCGTACCGCGGTCCGGCACTGCGCCGCGAACTGGCGGCCCTCCGCGCCGAACACGGCAAGCTGACCGGACTGCCGCTGCGGCGGCTCACCGGCGCGCTCGACCTCGCCCGGATCACCGACCCCGTCGCGTCGTTCGACTGCGACACCTGGGACGACATCGCCGCCGCCCGGGCACGTATCAGGGAGCATGGGCACGTGTTGGATGAATGGATTACCGCAGTCAAGGACGAACTGGGCATCGACCTGGACGTCGACATCAGCATCCTCCTCGACCTCGCCCGCGACGCCGCGCACGGCGTGGCGCGTCCCGCGGCGCCGCTGACCACGTTCCTCGTGGGATACGCGGCGGCGCGGGCAGAGGGAGGACCCGAGGCGGTGGCGGAGGCCGCCCGCAAGGCGACGGCGCTGGCGCTGCGCTGGGCGGCGGAGGACGGCACGACGGCCGACGCTACGACAGCCGAAGGCACCGCGGCCCCGCCGGGCACCGGCACCAGCACGGCTCCGCCCGCCGCCGGGTCCGCCGCCGCTCCGGATGCCCGCCCGGACGCCGGGTGACCGCCCGGGGCAAGTACGAGGACGTCGGCCTCGACGATCTCGACGTCGAGGAGGCCCTCGCCCTGGCGAAGGAAGGTGGTGGGCAGGTGTCCGACGGCTCCGGAGCCGCTGGAGGTCCGCCCTCCGTACCCCCGCCCTCGCCGCGGGGCGGGAGACCCGAGCACGGCGAGCACGCCCCCGAGGGCACCTCCCGGGCCCAAGCGGCCGAACGCGCCCACCACACCGCCACCCCTTGGCCCGAGGCCCGCACCACCGCCGGGCGGGCCCCCCGCCGGCCGGGCGCCCCCGTCTCCGTCACCCTCGACGCCGCGCTGGGTCTCGTCCTGGCCGCCCCTCTCACCGCCCTCACGGACCTCCCGTCGTTCGACACGTCCGCGATGGACGGCTGGGCGGTCGCCGGGCCCGGCCCCTGGGACGTCCGGGCCGAGGGAGTGCTCGCGGGTCACGCCGAGCCGGAGCCGCTCACCGACGGCGAGGCGGTACGGATCGCGACCGGCGCGCGCATTCCGCAGGACGTCACCGCGGTGATCCGCAGCGAGCACGGCCGCACCGACGAGAAGGGCCGGCTCCACGCCACCCGGGAGGTCGCACACGGGCAGGACATCCGCCCCCGCGGCCAGGAGTGCCGCTCGGGCGACCCCCTGCTGCTGGCCGGCACCCTGGTCACCCCGCCCGTGCTCGGACTCGCCGCGGCCGCCGGTTACGACACCGTCTCCGCCGCTCCCCGGCCACGAGCCGAAGTCCTCGTCCTGGGCGACGAGTTGCTCACCGAAGGCCTGCCCCACGACGGGCTGATCCGGGACGCGCTCGGCCCGCTGCTGCCGCCCTGGCTGCGCGCACTCGGCGCGGACGTCATCGCGGTACGCAGGCTGGGCGACGACGCCGAGGCGCTCCACAAAGCCCTGAAGAGCTCCGACGCAGACCTCATCGTGACGACCGGCGGCACCGCCGCGGGACCCGTCGACCACGTCCACCCCACCCTGCGCCGCATCGGAGCCCAACTCCTCGTCGACGGCGTCAAGGTGCGCCCCGGCCACCCCATGCTGCTGGCCCGCACCAAGGAGAACCAGCACCTCGTCGGCCTGCCAGGCAACCCCCTCGCCGCCGTCTCCGGCCTGCTCACGCTCGCCGAACCCCTGCTGCGTACGCTCGCGGGCCGCGCGGCCCCGGAGACGTACACGCTGCCCCTCCAGGACGCCGTGCACGGACACCCGTACGACACCCGGCTGATTCCCGTCGTCCTGCGCGAGGACCAGGCCGTGCCGCTGCACTACAACGGACCGGCCATGCTGCGCGGCATCGCCGTGGCCGACGCTCTCGCGGTCGTCCCGCCCGGCGGGGCCCGTTCGGGCCAGGAACTGGAGATCCTCGACCTGCCCTGGGCGACGGCCGGGATCGGAGTGTGTTTCACGTGAAACTTCCGGGCCATGACGTGATCGCCCGCCACGCGGACGAACGCCTTGTCACCCACCGGGTGAAACTGCCCCGCCGACGGGTGGAACACCCGTTCAGGCAGGTCACCAAACGGGTCGTCATCGCGCTGCTGGTGCTGGTCGGGACCGCCTTCATCGTCTATCTCGACCGTGACGGCTACACCGACAACTCCGACAAGTCGGTCGACCTGCTCGACGCCTTCTACTACGCGACCGTCACCCTCTCCACCACCGGTTACGGCGACATCACCCCGGTCAGCGACGCCGCCCGGTTCACCAATATCTTCGTGATCACGCCGATGCGCGTGCTCTTCCTGATCATCCTGGTCGGCACGACTCTCGAGGTCCTCACCGAACGCACCCGGGAGGAATGGCGACTGAACCGCTGGAGGACGGCTTTGCGGGACCACACCGTTGTCATCGGATTCGGCACGAAAGGGCGCTCGGCGATTCAGACCGTGTGCGCGGCCGGGCTGAAGAAAGAGCAGGTCGTCGTCGTCGACCCCAGCTCCAAGGTGATCGACACCGCGACGGCGGACGGGTACGCGGGAGTGGTCGGCGACGCCACGCGCAGCGACGTACTGCTCCGGGCCGAGGTGCAGCGGGCGCGGAAGATCATCATCGCGACCCAGCGCGACGACACCGCCGTGCTCGTCACCCTGACCGCCCGGCAGCTCAACCGCGGGGCCAAGATCGTGGCCGCGGTGCGCGAGGAGGAGAACGCGCCGCTGCTGAAGCAGTCCGGCGCCGACGCCGTCATCACCAGCGCGAGCGCGGCCGGCCGGCTCCTCGGGCTCTCCGTGCTCAGCCCCAGCGCGGGCATGGTCATGGAGGACCTCATCCAGCAGGGCAGCGGACTCGACATGATCGAACGCCCCGTCATAAAGGCCGAGGTGGGCAAGGGCGTCCGCGAGATCGAGGACCTGGTGGTGAGTGTCGTACGCGGGCACCGGGTCCTCGGCTACGACGATCCGGCCCTCGGGAAGCTGCAGTTGACGGACCGGCTGATCACCATCGTCCGGGTCACACCGCACACACAGATCGCGCCGGACATGCGGCCGCTACCGCAGGACTAGGGGGTTTGTGATGGATCTCCGAGGGATCCATCAGAAACCCCCTGGACGCAGAAGCCCTCTGGACGCCCGGAGTAGCCTCGCCCGCATGCGTGCGATCACGATTTCTGAACCTGGTGGGCCCGAG
The DNA here is from genome assembly GCF_040654355.1 of Streptomyces sp. NPDC050704. Lineage (NCBI taxonomy): Bacteria > Bacillati > Actinomycetota > Actinomycetes > Kitasatosporales > Streptomycetaceae > Streptomyces > Streptomyces sp. NPDC050704. The sequence goes on from NZ_JBFAHW010000034.1 coordinate 79,373, forward strand.
GCGCTGGTGTGGGACGAGGTCCCGGATCCGGTGCCGGGAGAGGGCGAAGTGCTGGTCGAGGTGGCGGCGAGCGCGGTGAACCGCGCCGACCTGCTCCAGCGGCAGGGCCTCTACAACCCGCCGCCCGGCGCCTCCCCGTACCCCGGGTTGGAGTGCTCCGGGCGGATCGCGGCGCTCGGTCCCGGTGTGTCGGGGTGGGCCGTCGGCGACGAGGTGTGTGCGCTGCTCGCGGGCGGTGGGTACGCCGAGAAGGTGGCCGTGCCGGCCGGGCAGCTGCTGCCGGTGCCCGAGGGCGTCGGTCTCGACAGGGCGGCCGCGCTGCCCGAGGTGGCCTGCACGGTCTGGTCCAACGTCTTCATGATCTCCCACCTCCGCCCCGGCGAGACGCTCCTGGTGCACGGCGGAGCCAGCGGCATCGGCACCATGGCGATCCAGCTGGCCAAGGCCGTCGGCGCGCAGGTCGCCGTCACCGCGGGCAGCAAGGAGAAGCTGGAGTTCTGCGCCGGACTCGGCGCGGACGTGCTCATCAACTACCGCGAGCAGGACTTCGTGGAGGAGATCAAGGCCGCCACCGACGGGGCGGGCGCCGACGTCATCCTCGACAACATGGGCGCCAAGTACCTGGACCGCAACGTCCGGGCCCTCGCGGTCAACGGGCGGCTCGCGATCATCGGTATGCAGGGCGGCATCAAGGGCGAGCTGAACATCGCGACGCTCCTCGGCAAGCGGGCCGCCGTCACCGCGGCCTCCCTGCGGGCCCGTCCCGTCAGCGAGAAGGCGTCGATCGTCGCGGCCGTACGGGAGCATGTCTGGCCGTTGATCGCCGCCGGTCACGTACGTCCGGTGGTCGACCGCGAGCTGCCGATGAGCGAGGCGGCCGCCGCGCACCAGGTGCTGGAGGAGAGCGCAAACATCGGGAAGGTGCTGCTCACGCTCCCGTAGGGCGCTCCTGACAGGCGCTCCCACACGGCGCTCCTGTAGGGCTCTGCCTCAGCTCCGCCGTACGCGCAGTGCGAGGAACGCGAGTCCCAGGCCCAGGCCGATGAGGACCAGCCCGCTGCCGAGGGGCAGGACCCGGAGCACGGGTTCCGAGGTCACGACCGGGCGGCCGGCGGCCCGCTCTGCCTCTACGGCCGGGAGGGCGGGCCGTGACGCGGTGGTCCGGGACGGCTCGGGGGCGGCATCGGCCTCCGGCCGGTCCGGGCTCGCTGGGCTGTCCGGGTGAGTCGCGGCGGTGTTCTCCGGCTGCGCGGCCTCCCGCCCCGGCCGCTCGCGCCCCTCCCCGGCGCGGCTGCCGGCCCGCGACTCGGCGGGTGCGGGCTCGACGGCGTACGAAGGGGCGTACGGGGTGGCATACGAGGCGGCGTACGAGGTGTGGGCGGGGCCCGCCGCCAGGATCAGCAGCAGGCCGGCCGTGCGCAGGGTGCGGAGCCGTGGAGCCACGTCGGTGACCCCCTCCCGGTGCGGAGGAGCCGAGATCAACGGCATCAGCGTCACACGGGCTACCCGCACCGGCATCTCGGTCCACCGGATCGGTCCACCGGATCGAGCCATTGGATCGGGCCTCTGGATCAACCGACCAGGGAGTCACTCTCAGTGACACCCTTGGCGCACACAGGTCCACGGGGTAGAGATACCGATTATGTCGATACGCCACGGTCTGCTGGCGCTCCTGGAGCGCGGCCCCCGCTACGGTTCACGGCTGCGGACTGAGTTCGAGGCGCGCACCGGCTCCACCTGGCCCCTGAACGTCGGGCAGGTCTACACGACGCTCGGCCGGCTGGAACGGGACGGCCTGGTCGTACGTGAGGGCGTGGACGAGGCGGGACACGTGCTGTACGCGTTGACGGACGACGGCCGGGCCGAGCTGCGGGCCTGGTTCGCGCGTCCCGTGGAGCGGACGGATCTGCCCCGCGACGAACTGGTGATCAAGCTGGCGATGGCGGTCGGCGCGCCCGGAGTCGACGTACGGGCGGTTGTCGGGGCCCAGCGGCGGCATCTGTCGGAGGCGATGCACACGTACACCCGGCTGCGGGCCCGGGCGCTCTCCGAAGCCCCCGCGCATCCCGACGAGGTGGCGCGGCTGCTGGTGCTGGAGCACCTCGTCTTCCGCGCGGAGGCCGAGATCCGCTGGCTCGACCACTGCGAGGCGAGGCTGCTGCGGCTCGCGGAGGCGACGGCCGCGGAACCGCCGCAGACACCGCCGGCGCCGCCCGTCTGACACGAAGGGCCGGTGCGTACAGGGTGGATCACGCTCAGGAGGGGGCACGAGGGTGATGACATGTGCGCGTGCGAGAGAATGGCGGCATGGAGATGCCGAGGAGCGAAAGGTCGCCGGAGAACCCTCAGATCCTGGTTGTTGGCCAGGATGGGATGGCTCTCGGTGGCGGAGGAGACGAGGACTCCCGTGAGGTCCCGGTGACGGAGATGGTGGAGCAGCCCGCCAAGGTCATGCGCATCGGGAGCATGATCAAGCAGCTGCTGGAGGAGGTGCGTGCGGCTCCCCTGGACGAGGCGAGCCGGGTACGGCTCAAGGAGATCCACGCCAGCTCGGTGAAGGAGCTGGAGGACGGTCTCGCCCCCGACCTCGTAGATGAGCTGGAGCGGCTCTCCCTGCCGTTCACGGACGAGGCGATTCCCTCCGATGCGGAACTGCGCATCGCGCAGGCGCAGCTGGTGGGCTGGCTGGAGGGCCTTTTCCACGGGATCCAGACCACCCTGTTCGCCCAGCAGATGGCGGCCAGGGCGCAGCTGGAACAGATGCGTCGCGCGCTCCCGCCGGGCGTCGGCGGCGGCGAGGACGACGAGATCGACCCGCGTGCGGGCGGCCGGTCGGGCGGTCCGTACCTGTAGATCCGTACGTGTAGATCCGTATCTGTAGGTCCATCCGGACAGCACACAGACGAAAAGGGCCCGGCAGGAATGCCGGGCCCTTTCGCGTGTCCGAGCGAGTGATCAAAGCGGCCGGTGCGGGTGGGGCGTGCGGTTCAGGAGGGGTTGCCGGTCGAGATGTAGAGCTCGATCTTGGGCATGTCCTTGGGGTCGACGTCCGAGTCCGCCTCGGGGATCTGGTTCATGACCATGCCCTCCCCGTAGACGTTCTCGTCCACCGACTTGCGGTCGTACTGCCAGCCCGCCGCCTGGAAGCACGCCACTACGGAGTCGATGTTCTTGAACCTGAAGTTCGGCACCTTGATCTTTTCGGGGTCGTTGTACGACTCGTCGGGCTCCGTGCACTCGGTCTTCTCGATCTTCTTCGTCGTGTCAGGGCCCTTGTACCCGGCAGCCTTGGACACGGGCGCCGACGCGGACGCCGACCCGCCGGCGCCCGCGGTGCCGCCCCCGTCGTCGTCTCCGCCACCCAGGGTCAGCGCGGCGATCAGCCCGCCGACGGCGGCGAGCGCGACGACGATCGAGCCGATGATCACCGGCAGGTTGCTCTTGCGGCCACCGCCACCGCCGGCGGCCGGGGCCGTGGGCTGCGGCGAGATGTTGTACGGCGGCGGGGTCGCCAGGCCCTGCTGCGGGGAGTACGCGGCCGTCTGGGCCGGCGTCGGATAGCCGCCCTGCTGCGGATAGCCGTACGACGGGGCAGGGGCGGGGGTGGGCGCCGGGGTCGGCGGGCCGTACGGGCCCGGCTGGTACGGCGTCTGTACGTTCCCCATCGGCGGCCGGGCCGTCTGGTCGACCGGCGGGAACACCGCGGAACCCACGCCGGCGCCGCTGGACGTCTGCACCCCGGGCACGATGCTCGGCGGTGCGGCCTGGAAGGACTGGGCCACCCGCAGGCACTCGTCGCGCATCGACTCGGCGTTCACAAAACGCTCGTTCGGGTTCTTCTTCAGCGCGCGGGCGATCAGCGCGTCCACGGCCGGCGGCAGCGAGCGGTTGACCGAGGAGGCCGTGACGGGCTCCTCCTGGACGTGCGCATACGCTATGGCCAGCGGCGAGTCCGCCTCGAACGGCAGCCGTCCGGTGACCAGTTGGAACAGCATGATGCCGACGGAGTACAGGTCGGAGCGGGCGTCCACGCCCCGGCCGAGGGCCTGCTCCGGGGAGAGGTACTGCGGCGTGCCGACGACCATGCCGGTCTGCGTCATCGACGTGACCCCGGACTGCATGGCGCGGGCGATGCCGAAGTCCATCACCTTGACGACGTTCCGCTTCGTCATCATCACGTTGCCCGGCTTGATGTCCCGGTGGACCAGGCCCATCTCGTGGCTGATCTCCAGCGCGGCCAGCACGTCCGCGGTGATCTTCAGGGCCTTGTCGGCGGGCATCGCCCCGTAGTGCGCGATGTCCTGGTCGAGGACCGAACCGAGCGGGTGGCCCTCGACGTACTCCATGACGATGTACGGAGTCGTCACCCCGTCCAGATCGTCCTCGCCGGTGTCGAAGACCGAGACGATGTTCGTGTGGGCGAGCTTGGCCACCGACTGGGCCTCGCGGCGGAAGCGCTCACGGAAGGCCTGCTCACGACCGAGGTCGGTGTGCAATGTCTTGATCGCCACTTGCCGGTCGAGCACGGAGTCGTACGCGAGATGCACCGAGGCCATACCGCCCTCGCCGAGCAAGTCACGCAGCTGGTAGCGCCCGCCGGCGACCGAACGCCCTGCGTACCGGCCGTGTGCGCCGTCCTGGCTCATCTTTGTGCGTCCCCCATCGGCGTGCGCCGCGCGTGGGCGAAAGCTACTGGTGTGGCCCCCGCGGCCAGTGATCCTCTGTGTTATTCCCGGCCAAGTCTGCCCGAGGGCACTGACACGTCAAGCTCGGTGCCCGTTCCGTGACCGTACGCGAAAGAAGCGTCGCGGAAGCGTTACAGGTGCCGTACGGCCGGTACACAGAATTTGCATCCGCTGACCGGCTCTGGGTTTGATGGCCGGTCCATCCCGGATCGGCCCCGCACACGGAGGCTGTAGCGTGGGCCGACGGAAACCGTAACAACCACCGCGCGTACTTCGACCGGTGCGGACAGAAACGACGGCGAGGACTGATGGCACAGCAGCAGCGCGCTCAGGGCCCGTCCGACCCCGAGGCGACTGGCGGCGGTATGTCAGATGCGCCGGAGATGTGGGGTAACGGCGGGCTGGTCGGGGACGGCCGGTATCGGCTGACGCACAGACTCGGCCGGGGCGGCATGGCAGAGGTGTTCGCCGCCGAGGACGTGCGTCTGGGACGTACGGTCGCGGTCAAGCTGCTCCGCTCCGACCTCGCCGAGGACCCGGTGTCCAAGGCCCGCTTCACACGCGAGGCCCAGTCGGTGGCAGGCCTCAACCACCATGCGGTGGTGGCGGTCTACGACTCCGGCGAGGACGCGGTCGGCCACCAGGTCGTTCCGTACATCGTGATGGAGCTCGTCGAGGGCCGCACGATCCGCGACCTCCTGATCAACGCCGAGGCCCCCGGGCCCGAGCAGGCGCTGATCATCGTCTCCGGTGTGCTGGAAGCGCTTGCTTATTCGCACCAGCACGGCATTGTGCACCGCGACATCAAGCCCGCGAACGTGATCATCACCGAGACCGGCGCGGTCAAGGTGATGGACTTCGGCATCGCGCGCGCCCTGCACGGCGCCCAGTCGACGATGACGCAGACCGGCATGGTCATGGGCACGCCCCAGTACCTCTCGCCCGAGCAGGCGCTCGGCAAGGCGGTCGACCACCGCAGCGACCTGTACGCGACGGGCTGTCTGCTCTACGAACTCCTCGCGCTGCGGCCGCCGTTCACGGGTGAGACCCCGCTGTCCGTGGTCTACCAGCACGTCCAGGACATCCCGGTGCCCCCGTCCGAGGTCTCGGACGGGGTGCCGCCGGAGCTGGACGGACTGGTCATGCGCTCGCTCGCGAAGGAGCCGGACGACCGGTTCCAGACGGCCGAGGAGATGCGCGGGCTCGTCCAGTACGGGCTGCAGATGCTGTACGACCAGGGGGGCCACACCGGCACCTGGAACACCGGCCACGTACCGACGCACGAGGGCATGAAGACCCCGGCGACGGGCCTGATGGGTGCGGCCGGGCTGCCGCACCCGGGCGACTCCGGCACCACGCAGATCCCGGCACCGATCCTGCCGGGCCGCGGCGGGGACGATGGGGGCTTCGACGGGCACGGCAACAGGGGCAGCGGCAGCGGCCGCGGCAAGCTGTGGATCCTGGCGTTCTTCGCCGTGATCGCCATCGCGGCGGGTGTCGCGCTGGCGCTGAACGGCAACGGTGAGAAGAAGGAGTCGCCCGGCACCTCGGTGTCGCCGACCGCCACGCCGAGCGAGAAGGAGACCACGCCGAGCGAGACCCCGTCCGACAAGGAGACGGACACCTCCACGGAAGACGACTCCAGCACGGGCGGCGGCTCGAACTACGAACCGTCGTTCACGCCGTCGCCGAGCTACACGCCCTCGCCCACACCGACCGAGCCCACGGGTGAGCCGACGAACCCGACGCCGACGAACACGACGCCGACGGGCGAGGAGACGACTCCGCCACCGGACGAGGAGACGACTCCGCCGCCGGACGAGGAGCCGACGGGCGAGACCGGCGGCACACCCTGATCCAGCACCGGGGTCTTTGAAAACACCCTTCGCGCGCGTGGAGCCCGAAAACGGGCTCCACGCGCGCGTGCCGTTTCACGTCTCGGCGAGGCCGCACCCGGCGCCCGGCGAGGCGTCACCCCACGAACGCCTCGCACACCGCGTCGTACTCCCGGGTCCACCACACCGCCAGTGCGGAAGCCGCCGGGAACTGGGAGTCGGCGCGGGTGTCCCCGCGTTCGTAGTGCCAGCGCAGTATCCAGAAGTCGTTCAGCCGCTCCCACCACACGCGGTGCACGGCGGCCGAGAGCTCGGACGCGGTGGCGTGCGCGGAACGCCGGTACGCGCGCGCGTAGGCCCGTACTTTCGTCAGGTCGAGCGTGCCGGTGGGGCGTACGAAGAAGATCACCGCGGCCCGTACCGCCTCCTCGGCGCGTGGCTGGACACCCAGCCGGTCCCAGTCGACGATCGCGGCGGGAGCGTCCCCCCGGTAGAGCACGTTGAAGGGGTGGAAGTCGCCGTGCACCCAGCCCACCGAGCCGCCCTGCGGAGGCCGCCGGTCCGCGTGCCGCTCCAGGAGGGCGCGCCGTTCCAGGAGGCGGTGACGGGCCAGTTCGTCGAAGGCGTCCGCGGGGCGGTGGCGGTGGACCTCGGCGAGCAGGTCGTCGATGAGCGTGAAGGTGTCCGCGGGGTCGGCGCTCTCCGCCCGTGTCCCGGACGGCCGCGGCGGCATCACCCGCTCCAGACAGGCGTGGACGACGCCCAGCAGCGCCCCGAGGCGCCGGCACTGCTCCGTGGTGAGCTGGGCGCCGCCACGGTGACGTCCGTCGATCCAGGGGTGCAGCGCGTAGGCGTGGCCGCCGACGACGGCGACCGTGCGGCCGTCGGTGCCGGTCAGTGGCGGGGCCACCGGGACGCCGAGGTCGGCGAGGCGCTGGGTCGCGCGGTGCTGGCGGGCGATCGCGACGGGGTCGGCCGTCTCGGGGTCGAAATGGTGCTTGAGGAAGTACCGGCCTTCGGTGGTGGCGAGCCGGTAGCCGCGGTTGAGCAGCCCCTCCTCGACGGGTTCGCAGGCCAGCGGGGCCCCGGCGGCGTAGCGCCGCAGCAGGGCGCGCAGTGGGGGCGCGGGGGAAGGAGCGGGCGAAACAGATGAGCGCGGCACGCGCCAGATGTTAGGGCACGGAGGAGGGCGTTGACCTCGGGTTTGTCACGGACAGTGTTCGTGATGTAGCTGAAGCGCGCCGTCCGTGGAATGCACGGTGGCGAACTGGGGATCGATCTCCAGGTACACGGGCTCGAACGGCTCGCCGTCCGCGAGGCGCGGGGCGGGGCCGAGGAGTTCGAGCTGGGCGCCGGTGGGCTCGACGGCCTCGCACACTCCCACGACCTGGACCGACCAGTGACCCTCCCCCGCGCGGCTGGAGCCCGGACCCAGGCTGTCCGCGCCGTACGCGACCACGCTCCCGACGCAGGCCCGGTGGTATCCGTACCCGCGGTGCATCCGCAGCAGGACACGGCCGTCCACGACGACGTGGCGGGCCGCGGCCAGGAAGGGCAGCGCGCGCATGCTGGTCGCCACGCGGCCGTGGTCGACGCGGCCGAGCAGTCCGGCGGCGAGCTGTTCGTCGGTCGGCATGCCACCAATGTGCGGCAGTACGGGGGACGGCAAAAGGGGCGCCCGCCCCCTCACAAAGGGACGTAAGTCCCGAATAAACGGCCTCCAGGTGGTCCAGGCGGCCTCTACGTAGTCCCCGTAGTGCCCGTAGTCCCCGTAGTCCCCGGAAAACTCAGCGCCGCTTCTCCGCCTGCAACCGGGCCACATACGCGGCCGCCTGTGAACGGCGCTCCATGCCGAGCTTGGACAGCAGGCTGGAGACGTAGTTCTTGATCGTCTTCTCGGCCAGATGCAGCCGCTCGCCGATCACGCGATTGGTGAGCCCCTCGCCGATCAGATCGAGAATCCGGCGCTCCTGGTCGGTGAGTTTCGCGAGTCTGGCGTCGCCCTTGGCGGTGCCTCCGTCGCGCAGCCGCTCCAGGACGCGGGCGGTCGCCGCCGGGTCGAGGAGGGACTTTCCGGCGGCCACGTCACGTACCGCGGCCAGCAGTTCGGTGCCGCGGATCGCCTTCAGGACATAGCCCGAGGCGCCCGCCATGATCGCGTCGAACAGGGCCTCGTCGTCGGCGTAGGAGGTCAGCATGAGGCACTTGACGTCCTCGTCCCGGGAGCGGATCTCGCGGCAGACCTCGACACCGCTGCCGTCCGGCAGGCGGACGTCGAGGACGGCGACATCGGGACGGGTGGCCGGAATTCGCGCCAGCGCGTCCGCCGCCGTGCCGGCCTCGCCGACCACCTCGATGTCGTCCTCCACGGAGAGCAGCTCGTGAACCCCGCGGCGGACCACCTCATGGTCGTCCAGGAGAAATACGGTGATTTTTCCTTCTTCGTGCACGGAGTCAGTTTCACACGCGATCTACGGGTCCGCTCCAGTCGAGCTCTTCCGGAGTGCGGGGTGACCGGGATAACGTGCCGGTGTTCCGGCCCCCTGCAAGGCTGAAACCAGTGCTGTGACCAGCGACTGCTCCCGATCGACGCGAACTAGTTGGAAATCCGAGCAAAAAGTACTTGGAAATCCAATCAAAATCGCAGGTCAGGAGGGGTTTCACAGAAATGTGAAGCACTGGGTAACGTGATGGTTGCAGGGCGCTCGCCGGGGCACCTGTCACGCCTGTTCCCGGCCGAGGGCACCCACCCCGTGCACGCGTACGGAGCAGGCGAGCCGCAACTGGCCACTCGGCAACCCCGGGGGCCGGACCGACGGAGGAGCACACGTGACCGTGGAGAGCACTGCCGCGCGGAAGCCGCGCCGCGGCGCCGGCGCCAAGCGCACCGCTGCGAAGAAGCCGCCGGGCGCCAAGACCGAGCTCGTACAGCTGCTGACCCCCGAGGGCAAGCGCGTCAAGACCGCCGAAAACGCGCCGTACGAGGCGTACGTCGCCGACATCACCACCGAAGACATGCGCGGTCTGTACCGCGACATGGTGCTCACCCGCCGCTTCGACGCCGAGGCCACCTCCCTGCAGCGCCAGGGCGAACTGGGTCTGTGGGCCTCGCTGCTCGGCCAGGAGGCCGCCCAGATCGGCTCCGGGCGGGCCACCCGTGAGGACGACTACGTCTTCCCGACCTACCGCGAGCACGGCGTCGCCTGGTGCCGCGGGGTCGACCCGACCAACCTGCTCGGCATGTTCCGGGGGGTGAACAACGGCGGCTGGGACCCCAACAGCAACAACTTCCACCTCTACACGATCGTCATCGGCTCGCAGACGCTGCACGCCACCGGCTACGCCATGGGTGTCGCCAAGGACGGCGCCGACTCGGCCGTGATCGCGTACTTCGGGGACGGCGCCTCCAGCCAGGGTGATGTTGCCGAATCGTTCACCTTCTCCGCCGTCTACAACGCGCCCGTCGTGTTCTTCTGCCAGAACAACCAGTGGGCCATCTCCGAGCCCACCGAGCGCCAGACCCGCGTGCCGCTCTACCAGCGCGCACAGGGCTACGGCTTCCCGGGCGTCCGTGTCGACGGCAACGACGTCCTCGCCTGCCTGGCCGTCACCAAGTGGGCCCTGGAGCGGGCCCGCCGGGGCGAGGGCCCGACGCTCGTCGAGGCGTACACGTACCGCATGGGCGCGCACACCACCTCCGACGACCCGACCAAGTACCGGGCCGACGAGGAGCGCGAGGCGTGGGAGGCGAAGGACCCGATCCAGCGCCTGCGCAGCTATCTCGAGTCCGAAACTGACACGAATGAGGGATTTTTCGCGGAACTCGAAGCCGAGAGCGAGGCGTTGGGAAGGCGAGTGCGCGAAGTGGTGCGAGCCATGCCGGACCCGGACCACTTCGCCATCTTCGAGAACGTGTACGCGGACGGGCACGCGCTCGTCGACGAGGAGCGGGCCCAGTTCGCCGCCTACCAGGCGTCGTTCGCGGACGAAGGGGAGGGCAAGTAGCGATGGCAGCAGAAAAGATGGCGCTGGCCAAGGCGATCAACGAGTCGCTGCGCACAGCCCTAGACGCGGATCCCAAGGTCCTGATCATGGGTGAGGACGTCGGCAAGCTCGGCGGTGTCTTCCGGGTCACCGACGGCCTCCAGAAGGACTTCGGCGAGGAGCGGGTCATCGACACCCCGCTCGCCGAGTCGGGCATCGTCGGCACGGCGATCGGCCTGGCGCTGCGCGGCTACCGGCCCGTCGTGGAGATCCAGTTCGACGGCTTCGTCTTCCCGGCCTACGACCAGATCGTCACGCAGCTCGCCAAGATGCACGCGCGGGCGCTCGGCAAGATCAAGCTCCCGGTCGTCATCCGCATTCCGTACGGCGGCGGGATCGGCGCGGTCGAGCACCACTCGGAGTCCCCGGAAGCCCTGTTCGCCCACGTGGCGGGCCTCAAGGTGGTCTCTCCGTCGAACTCCTCGGACGCCTACTGGATGATGCAGCAGGCCATCCACAGCGACGACCCGGTGATCTTCTTCGAGCCCAAGCGGCGCTACTGGGACAAGTCCGAGGTCAACACGGACGCGATCCCCGGGCCGCTGCACAAGGCCCGCGTGGTGCGCGAGGGCGGCGACCTGACGCTGGCCGCCTACGGGCCGATGGTGAAGGTCTGCCTGGAGGTCGCGGCCGCCGCCCAGGAGGAGGGCAAGTCCCTCGAAGTCCTGGACCTGCGCTCGATGTCCCCGATCGACTTCGACTCCATCCAGGCCTCGGTCGAGAAGACCCGCAGACTGGTCGTCGTGCACGAGGCTCCGGTGTTCCTGGGTACGGGCGCGGAGATCGCGGCCCGGATCACCGAGCGGTGCTTCTACCACCTGGAGGCGCCGGTGCTGAGGGTCGGCGGCTATCACTCGCCGTATCCGCCGGCGCGGCTGGAGGACGAGTACCTGCCCGGCCTGGACCGGGTGCTCGACTCCGTCGACCGCTCGCTGGCGTACTGAGGAGAGGGTCGTGACGACGATGACTGGGACTGCCTCCGGCCTTCGAGAGTTCAAGATGCCCGACGTGGGCGAGGGGCTGACCGAGGCGGAGATCCTCAAGTGGTACGTCCAGCCCGGTGACACGGTCACCGACGGGCAGGTGGTGTGCGAGGTCGAGACCGCGAAGGCCGCGGTCGAGCTGCCGATTCCCTTCGACGGGGTGGTGCGCGAGCTGCACTTCCCCGAGGGGACGACGGTGGACGTCGGACAGGTGATCATCGGGGTGGACGTGGGCGGCGGAGCCGCTCCGGCCGCGGAGCCCGAGGCGCCGGATCAGCAGGGTCGCCCGGTTCAGCAGGAGCAGCCGGCCGCGGAACCCGCAGCGGCCGCCGTTCCCGCTCCGGCCGAAGAACCCGCCGAGAAGCCCAAGCCGGAGGGCCGCACGCCGGTTCTCGTCGGGTACGGGGTCTCGGTGGCCTCCACGAAGCGCCGTCCCCGCAGGGGCGTCCCCGCCCAGCAGCCCGAGTCGGGCACCGCGGCTCTGGCGGCCGCGGCGATCCAGGGCGAGCTGAACGGGCATGCCGCTCCGGTGGACCGCCCGCTGGCCAAGCCTCCGGTGCGCAAGCTCGCCAAGGACCTCGGGGTGGACCTGGCGACGGTCACGCCGTCGGGGCCCGACGGGATCATCACGCGCGAGGACGTGCACGCGGCGGCGGCCCCGACGGCCGCTCCGGAGCCTGCGGTCACGCAGGCGCCGACTCCCGCGCCTGCCCAGGCTCCGGCTCCGGTCGTGACGTACGACGGCGCCCGCGAGACCCGTATCCCGGTCAAGGGCGTCCGCAAGGCGATCGCGGCGGCGATGGTCGGCTCGGCGTTCACCGCGCCGCACGTCACCGAGTTCGTCACGGTCGACGTCACCCGCACCATGAAACTCGTCGAGGAACTCAAGCAGGACAAGGAGTTCGCGGGTCTGCGCGTCAACCCGCTCCTGCTGATCACCAAGGCGTTCCTGGTCGCGATCAAGCGCCACCCCGAGGTGAACGCCTCCTGGGACGAGGCCAACCAGGAGATCGTGCAGAAGCACTACGTGAACCTGGGCATCGCGGCGGCCACCCCGCGCGGCCTGATCGTCCCGAACATCAAGGACGCCCACGCCAGGACCCTGCCCGAACTGGCCGGGGCACTGGGCGACCTGGTCGCCACCGCCCGCGACGGCAAGACCTCCCCGGGGGCCATGCAGGGCGGCACGGTGACCATCACCAACGTCGGCGTCTTCGGCGTCGACACCGGCACGCCGATCCTCAACCCCGGTGAGTCGGCGATCCTCGCCGTCGGCACGATCAAGCTCCAGCCGTGGGTCCACAAGGGCAAGGTCAAGCCCCGCCAGGTCACCACCCTGGCGCTCTCCTTCGACCACCGGCTGGTCGACGGCGAGCTGGGCTCCAAGGTGCTGGCCGACGTGGCGGCGATCCTGGAGCAGCCGAAGCGGCTGATCACTTGGGCGTGAGGCCGTCGGCCGGATAGGTTGAACGCGAAGAGGGGCGCCGCAAGTTCGAGTTGCGACGCCCCTTTTTCTTACCGGTCCCGCTTGCGTTTCTTGCCCGTCCCCGTCGTTCCCCGTTCCCGTTCCCGTTCGCGCGGCCCGGATCAGGACCGGGTGAGCACGTACACCGGTGCCGCGTCCTCCGATCCGCCCCGGGAGTGGATGCAGGCGTGCTTGCGCAGCAGGCGCAGGCATTCGTTGACCCGGTGCACCGACAGTCCGGTGCGGGCCGCGATCGATTCGATCGGCTGACGCAACTCCCCCTCCTCGACCAGGACCGGGGCGATCACCACCGCTACCGCCCAGACATCCGTCGTCACGGACAACCGCTGCCGCCAGTCGGCCAGTACGGACTCCGTGGTCGGATGCGCGGAGAAGCTGGCGGTGGGCGCCGGACGGTCGAGGGCCAGGACGTCGAGCCGGTTCGCGATGCGTTCCATGGCCTGGGCGATGGCTTGCTGCGCGGAGAGCGTCTGGCTCTGCATTTCAATCATGGTGCGCTGCATCTCGATGGTGGTCCGTTGCATCTCCACCATGCTTCGCTGAGTCTCCAGCGTGTCCCGCTGCAGGGCGAGTGATTCGTGCTGGGCGACGGCGAGTTGCTCGTCCGCCTGGAGGTTGCGTTCTTCCAGCCGGACGATGGCCTCGGCGACCTGCTCCGGCATCGCGTACGCGACGGGGGCGGCCGGGTCGGCGGGCTGTACCTCGGCCTCCTCAAGCGAGTAGGAACCCTCTCGCTGAACGGTCTCGATCACCTCGGCGACCCACTGCTTGAAGGGGGCGCAGGCGGGCTTGGTGCAGGCGTTGACGAGAAGAATCAGACCCTGGAGGTCGATGAGATTCAGGTCTCGACGCCACTCTCTACCTGCGGGAATGCTGAGACAGTGACTTCCAGTCACTGTCTCGAGAAAGTCTCGATGCTCCTCTGGAACATGGTCGAGGAGCGCCTTTCGAGGGGTGGTGTACCCCAACTGCTTGCAGACATCCACCGCCGGGAACCAGTGGGCTCCGTCCGGCATGGTCAGCCTGCGGACGCGGGCTCCCGTGGCCGCGTAGACGAAATCACCGATGTCGATCGCGTCGCGCTGTGTGGCCGGGCTGGGCTGGTGCTTGCTGGGTTCGATCATGTGAACCACCTCCGCCCCGGAACGTAAAGCGGAGGAAATCGAATATGCCAGCTGGCGCAAGAATGTTCACGATTGTGAGGGATGAGCGCCGATTTCGCTGCCAAGGGGTATCGCTATGTGCATGACCAACAACGACCCGCTCCTTACCTGCGCAAATGCTGAGACCGTAACCTCCAGTTACGGTCTCGGTGATCTCTCACTGCCTTTGGGGAAACGGTCGGAGAGTGCCCGTTTCGATTTCTTGGACGTCAGGACGGGCACCGCGGTCAGCGCGAGCGCGCTGATGGTGTTGAGGGCCGGAGTGAGGCCGAGGGTCGCGACGAGTGCCGGTGCGCACAGTGCGCCGACGACCGCGGCGAGGGAGTCCACGGAGAAGAAGATGGCACCGATGCGGCCGAGCATGGTGGGTGGGGCGGTGCGCTGGATGTGGGTTTCTACGGTGATGAGCAGGATGCTGCCGGGTAAGCCGATCAGCGCCGCGGCCGCGATGGCGGTCGGCAGGTTCGGTGCGTTGAACAGGGCGAAGTACGCCGCGCCGTTGGCCAGTTGAGCCGTACCCAGGATGTGTCGGGTGCTGAACCTGGCGATGACGCGGCGGCTGACCGCCGAGCCCGCGATGAAGCCCGCGCCGAGCCCCGAGACCAGGTAGCCGACGGTGTAGCCGGGTGCGTTCAGGTGCCCGGTGACGAACGGGACGAGGAGCACTGTCAGGGCCGCGTTCGCGGTCAGGAACACCCCGTTGGCGGCCAGCGGGCCGCGCAGCGAAGGAGTCCGGATGACACACGTGAGTCCGGCGCGGAGTTCGGCGGCGAGTCCGGCCAGGGTGTTCCGTTCGCCCTCGGGCGGTGTGCGGGAAGGAATGCGGCGTCCCACCCCGGCGATCAGGACGGCCGAGACCAGATAGCTCGCGATGTCGACGAGCAGGACCGAGGTGATGCCGGGACCCGCCAGCAGCAGGGCGCCGAGTGGAGGCACTACGAGGCGGAGCACGCTGCCGGTAAGGGCGTTGAGGGCGTTCGCCGTGACGAGTTCCGGGCCGGTGCCGAGGACAGCCGGGGTCAGCGCCCGGGCGGCGGGACGGCACACCGTGGTCGCCACGCTCTCGCCCAGTACGGCCACGTAGATCAGCCATACGTCCGCCGCGTCGTCGGCCAGCAGGATCAGGGCGACGGCGCCGGCGCTCGCGAGGTCGGCAAGCCACATGGCGCGGACCGGGTTCCAGCGGTCGAGGAGCGTGCCGGCCCAGGGGCCGATCAGCAGGGCGGGCAGCGCCTCCAAGGCCAGGGTGAGGCCAGTCGCGGCCGGTGAACCGGTCAGCTGGAAGACGTGGAACGGCAGGGCGACCACGAGCAGCCAGGAGCCCAGACCCGAGACGGTGCTGCTGGTCCACAGGAGGCGGAAGCTGCTGTTCTTGAGTGCGGACGGGTAGGGGAACACGCCGAGCAATATATTCCCATGGAATACTTATCTGCAAGAGTGTTCTGTTGGGATAGTCGTGGTAGTCGTTGGGGTAGCTGTTGAGATGGTTGGTGGCGTCACGTGGACAACGTTGAACTCGGGCGGATGCTCCGGAACCGACGGCAGGAGGCCGGGCGGACGATCGCGTCCGTGGCGATGGACGCGGGCCTGTCGGTGCCGTACATCGCCAATCTGGAGAACGGCCGCGGCAATCCGACGCTGTCCGCGCTGCAGCAGCTGGCAGCGGCCCTCGGCACCCGCCTGGAGATCGGTCTGCCCGACGAGAGCGAAGGCGCGGCGGAACCCGAAGTGCCGGATGCGGTACGCGGGCTCATGGCGTCGCCACGTGTGCGCGCGGTGGCTCGACGGCTGGCCGGGAAGCGCCGGACGCAGGTGACGGCCGTGACGGAACGCCTTCAGGATGCGCTGCTCGCGCTGAGCGCCGTGACCGGTGATGAGCTCAGTGAGCGGGACCTCGACCGGCTCCTGGACCTGCTCCTGCTGTCCCAGTCGGAGCTTGAGGGGTGAGAGAGGGAGGGGCGAGAAAGGGGCATGAGAAAGGGGTGGGGCGGGGCAGTAGCTGCTCCGTCCCACCCCGCTCATCGCGGCCGGGCCCTTCTCGTGTGCCCGGGCCTACCGGCTCGTCTGCCCGTACCTACCGGGCGAAGGC
This sequence comes from Streptomyces sp. NPDC050704, assembly GCF_040654355.1. Lineage (NCBI taxonomy): Bacteria > Bacillati > Actinomycetota > Actinomycetes > Kitasatosporales > Streptomycetaceae > Streptomyces > Streptomyces sp. NPDC050704. Next base: position 95,658 of record NZ_JBFAHW010000034.1, read on the forward strand.
GTAGTTCATCATCTTCTTCGCGTCCGATTCGCGGGCCGAGATGGACGTGGAGGCGAGGACCGTGCCGATGACGGTCTTGCCGTTGCGGGTGGCGGCGAAGACCAGGCAGTACTTGGCCTCCGGGCCGGAACCGGTCTTCACGCCGATCGTGCCGCTGTACGTGCCGAGCAGGCCGTTGGTGTTCTTCCAGGCAGCCATGGTGCGGGTGCTGCCGGTCTTGGTGATGGTCTTCGCGGTGTACGACTTCGTCTTCACGATCGCGCGGAAGTTGGCGCTCTTCATCGCGCTGCGGGCGATCTTCGTCAGGTCGCGCGGCGTGGAGTAGTTGGCGCCGTTGCCGATGCCGTCGAACGAGTCGAACTTCGTGTTCGTCAGGCCGAGGTCCCTGGCCTGCTTGTTCATCTTGCCGATGAACGACTTCACGCGGGCGGCCCGCGTGCTGCCGGTGCCGAACTTGTCGGCGAGCGCGTACGCGGCGTCGCAGCCGGACGGCAGCATCAGGCCGTACAGCAGCTGGCGGACGGTGACCTTGTCGCCGACGATCAGCCGGGCCGACGAGGCGGTGTTGGCGACGATGTAGTCGCTGTACGCCTTCTGGATCGTGACCTTGGAGTCCAGGTTCAGGTTCGACTGCGCCAGCACGACCTTCGCGGTCATGATCTTCGTCGTCGAGCCGGTGGAGAGGCGGGTGTCCGCGGCCTTGGTGTAGAGGGACGTGCCCGTGCCGCTGTTCATCACATAGCCGCCCTTGGCGGCGATGGTGGGCTTGGTGAGCGCCTGCGCGGGCGCCATGCCGAGGGCGCCGGTCGCGAGCACGGCTCCGGTGGTGAAGACCACGACGGCAGCTCTGCGAACCCGTACGCCCTTGATGCCGGTTATCAAGTCGATTACCCCGATTGGTTAAATGCCTCGATTGAGCTGAATGTCTTGGGAGTGCGGCCACTTGAGGGTGCCGTCAACTCGTCTGACACGTAAGTAGCACGAAAGGATGTGCGGTCGGATAGGCGGGGTACCTCTTTTTGCCTCGTCCATATCCGGCGGCCCGCGTCGGGTGGGGCTCGTATCCCACCGGGTCCACATCCTGGACGGCACGGGGCCATGGGTACGTGTTGTATCTATGATGTGCGCATGCCTTCCGCGCCACCCGTGCCCCTGAAGCAGCCGCCCGCCGCCGACCGTGTCTACGCCCACGTCAAGCAAGCCGTGCTGGAACGCCGCTACGAGGGCGGCACGCTGCTCACCGAGGGCGAGCTGGCCGAGGCCGTCGGGGTCTCGCGGACGCCGGTGCGCGAGGCGCTGCTCAAGCTGGAGGTCGAGGGCCTGATCCGGCTCTACCCGAAGAAGGGCGCCCTCGTGCTGCCCGTCTCCGCGCAGGAGATCGCGGACGTGGTGGAGACCCGGCAGCTCGTCGAGGAGCACGCCGTCCGCAAGGCGGTGCCGGCCTCGCCCGCACTCATCGAACGCCTCACCGAACTCCTGGAGAAGCAGCAGGAGCAGGCCGCCGCCGGAGACCTGGCCGGAGCCGCCGTCACCGACCGCTGCTTCCACGCCGAGATCGTCCGCAGCGGGGGCAACCAGATCCTCTCCCGGCTCTACGACCAGCTCCGCGACCGGCAGTTGAGGATGGGCGTCGCCGTCATGCACGCCCACCCCGACCGGATCACCAAGACGCTCACCGAGCACCGGGAGATCCTCGAAGCGCTGCGCTCCGGCGATGCCGAGGCCGCCGTCGACCACGTCCACCGGCACGTCAGCTGGTTCTCCAGCCTGGCGCGGGGTGACGTCCGATGAGCTCGTCCTCTTCTTCGTCCTCCTCTTCTTCGTCTTCCTCGTCGTCGTCCTCGCTGAGCCTGCCCGGGGATCCGCCCGGCGGCCGCCGGGCCGTCGTCGTCTGGTCGGCCGGCGTCGCCGTCTACTTCGTCGCGGTCATCTTCCGTACGTCCCTGGGGGTCGCCGGCCTCGACGCCGCCGACCGGTTCCACGTCAACGCCTCGGCCCTGTCGACCTTCTCGATCCTCCAGCTCCTCGTCTACGCGGGCATGCAGATACCCGTGGGCCTGCTGGTCGACCGGCTCGGCACCAAGAAGGTGCTGACCATCGGCGTCGTCCTGTTCACGGCCGGGCAGCTGGGCTTCGCGTTCTCGCCCTCGTACGAGATGGCGCTGGCCTCGCGCGCGCTGCTCGGGTGCGGTGACGCGATGACCTTCATCAGCGTGCTGCGGCTCGGCTCGCGCTGGTTCCCGGCCCGGCGCGGGCCGATGGTCGCGCAGCTCGCGGGGCTCGCCGGCATGGCGGGCAACCTCGTCTCGACGCTCGTCCTGGCCCGCCTGCTGCACGGCGTCGGCTGGACGGCTGCCTTCGCGGGCAGCGCGCTCGCCGGTGTCGTCGTCCTCGTCCTGATGCTGGTGTTCCTGAAGGACCACCCCGAGGGGCACGAGCCGGAGCCGTTCCCGCACCGGGGCGCCGCGTACGTGCGCAAGCAGATCGCCGCGTCCTGGCGGGAGCCCGGGACCCGGCTCGGGATGTGGGTGCACTTCACCACCCAGTTCCCGGCGATGGTGTTCCTGCTGCTGTGGGGGATGCCGTTCCTCGTCGAGGCCCAGGGCCTGTCGCGGGCGACGGCCGGCGAACTCCTCACGCTCGTCGTGCTCTCCAACATGTTCATCGGCCTGGTGTACGGGCAGATCGTCGCCCGGCACCATGCGGCGCGGCTGCCGTTGGCGCTCGGTACGGTGCTGGCGACGGCCGTCGTGTGGGGGGCCGCGCTCGCCTATCCCGCCGACCGGGCGCCGATGTGGCTGCTGATCGTGCTGTGCACGGTGCTCGGTGCCTGTGGGCCCGCGTCGATGCTCGGCTTCGACTTCGCGCGGCCCGCGAATCCGCCCGAGCGTCAGGGCACCGCCTCCGGGATCACCAACATGGGCGGTTTCGTCGCTTCCATGACGACCCTGTTCGCGATCGGTGTGCTTCTGGACGCCACCGGGGACGACTACAGCGTCGCGTTCTCCGCGGTGTTCGTGCTCCAGGCGTTCGGGCTCAGCCAGATCCTGCGGTTGCGGAAGCAGGCGGCTCGGCGGGAGCGGGAGCGGTTGGTCGCGAGCCGGGTGGAGACGGTGCACGTTCCTGTGTAGGCGGGCGGGGGTGGGTTCGGAGGGGCTTTTTTCGCCCCCTCCGCCCCTACCCGTCCCGTCCCTGGGGGCTGCGCCCCCAGACCCCCGCTTTTCGGCCTGAACGGCCTCGTCCTCAAACGCCGGACGGGCTGAAAGCAAGACAAGC
>NZ_JBFAHW010000035.1:0-97394 GCF_040654355.1 Streptomyces sp. NPDC050704
GCCGCCGCCCGCGACCGCGGCCTGGGCGTCATCTTCATCACCCACAACCCCCACCACGCCTACATGGTCGGCGACCACTTCAGCGTCCTGCGGCTCGGCACCATGGAACTGAGCGCCACCCGCAGCGACGTCAGCCTCGAAGAACTCACCAACCACATGGCCGGCGGCGCCGAACTCGCCGCCCTCAAACACGAACTCGCCCAAGTCAGCGGCGTCGACGTGGAAAAGCTCCCCGACAAGGAAGACCTCCAGGCCCCTGTCGTGGTTCCCCTCCCGGCTCCCGAAGGGACCGACTGATGACGCAGACGCCGAACGCCCTGGACCGCATACGCGTCGGCTCGGCTCCCGACTCCTGGGGAGTGTGGTTCCCGGACGACCCTCAACAGGTGCCCTGGGAACGCTTCCTGGACGAGGTCTCCGGGTCCGGATACGAGTGGATCGAGCTGGGCCCGTACGGCTATCTGCCGACCGATCCGGTCAAGCTGACCGACGAAGTGGCCAAGCGTGACCTGAAGGTGTCGGCCGGCACGGTCTTCACCTCGCTGCACCGCGGCCCCGACGTCTGGGACGCCACCTGGGAGCATGTCAGCCAGGTCGCCGAGCTCACCCGGGCCATGGGAGCGAAGCACCTGGTGGTCATCCCGTCGTTCTGGCGGGACGACAAGACCGCCGAGCTGATCGAGCCGCCCGAGCTGACGGTCCGTCAATGGGCGTACCTCACCAAGGGTATGGAGCGCCTCGGGCACGAGGTGAAGGAGCGCTTCGGCCTCGACATCGTCGTGCACCCGCACGCCGACACGCACATCGACACCGAGGAGCACGTCGCGCGCTTCCTCGACTCGACGGACTCGGGTCTGGTCAGCCTCTGTCTGGACACCGGTCACTACGCCTACTGCGGCGGCGACAGCGTCAAGCTGATCGAGACGTACGGCGAGCGCATCGGCTATCTGCACCTCAAGCAGGTAGACCCCGAGATCCTCGCCGACGTCGTGAAGAACGAGATCCCGTTCGGCCCGGCCGTGCAGCGCGGCGTGATGTGCGAACCCCCGGCGGGCATCCCCGCCCTGGAGCCGGTACTGGCCGCCGCGCAGGGCCTCGGCATCGACCTGTTCGCGATCGTCGAGCAGGACATGTACCCCTGCCCGCCCGACCAGCCCCTGCCCATCGCGGTGCGCACCCGCCAGTTCCTGCGCTCCTGCGGCGCCTGAGAAGGGACGGACCCGACCATGGCTCAGCGCGGAACGCTCGGCGTGGCCGTCATCGGCACCGGAAAGATGGGGGCCGATCATGTGCGCCGTATCCAGGAGGTGACCAACGGGGCACGCGTGACCGCGGTGGTGGACGTCGACGCCGAACGGGTCAAGCGGATCGCCGACGGCATCGAGGGCTGCTCGGCCCACACCGACCCGGCCGCCGCCATGGCCGCGGACGACGTCGACGCCGTACTGATCGCCTCGCCGGGTCCCGCGCACGAAGCTGCGCTGCTCACCGCCTTCGAGCACGACCTGCCAGTCCTGTGCGAGAAACCGCTCACCCCGGACGCGGCTTCGGCGCTGCGGGTGCTGGCGGCCGAGCAGCGGCTCGGCCACCGCCGGGTTCAGGTGGGCTTCATGCGCCGGTACGACACCGAGTACGCGAAGCTCAAGTCGCTGCTGGAGTCCGGGCAGTTGGGCCGGCCGTTGATGCTGCACAACCGGCACCGCAACGTCGCCACGCCGCCCGGCTTCACCAGCGCCATGCTCATCAACGACTCCGTGGTCCACGAGATGGACGTGACGCGCTGGCTGCTCGGCCATGAGATCACCGCGGTCACCGTGCTGAAGCCGACGCCGTCCGGCAACGCCCCGGAGGGCCTGGAGGACCCGCAGTTCGTCCTGTTCGAGACCGACGGCGGGGCGGTCGTTGACGTCGAGATCAACGTCAACTGCGGCTTCGGGTACCAGGTGCAGGCCGAGGTCGTCTGCGAGCGCGGCACGGCCCGCATCGGTGACGGCCACGCCCTGGTCACCAACATGGCGGGCCGCTGGGGCGGCACCATCGCGCAGGACTACGTGGTGCGTTTCGAGGACGCCTACGACCGCGAGGTGCAGGCCTGGGTGGACGCCACCCGGCGCGGCGAGATCACCGGCCCCAGCGCCTGGGACGGCTATGCCGCGGCCGCGGTCTGCGAGGCGGGCGTACGCGCCCAGAGCGAGGGCGGCCGGATCGAGGTCGAACTGATCGAGCGCCCGGCCTTCTACAGCTGAACCCTGCTACAGCCGAACGGGGCGGGATGCGACATCCCGCCCCGACGACCGCCGTTACGAACCCGGCAGCGCCGTGCGCGGCCGAGGCTGGAACCCGGCGCCGCGGTAGCAGTCGTCGATCAGCCTCATGGTCGTCACCGCGTCCTCCACGTCCAGCGGGAGCGCCGCCCCGTGGCGCACATGGGCGGCGAACGCCTCCAGTTGGTACGTGTACGAGGACCGCCTGCCGAGTTCCTCGGTCCGCTCCCCCGCCGCCGTGCGTACGACGACACGGTCGTCCAGGTGCGGCAGAACGAAGTTCAGCGCGGTCGCCTCGCCCCGGGAACCGACGATCCGGCAGCTCATGCGGAGCTCGCTGTAGTCCATGTGACAGCGGGCCGAGCCGGTGGCGCCGCTGGGGAAGGCCAGGTCCGCGTCGAGCCACTCGTCGACCTCCGGGGCGCCCTCGCGTCCGCCGCCCCGGGCGCTGACCAGGGTGGGCGGACCGCCCGCCCAGGGGGCGAGCATCCGCAGGGCGTGCAGGCTGTAGCAGCCCAGGTCCATGAGCGCGCCGCCGGCCAGCGGCAGGGACCAGCGCGGGTCGGTGTCGGGCGGCGCTGGAACCGCGACGAGGGCCTCGACGTGCCGCAGCTCCCCCAGTTCCCCGGAGTCCAGCAGTTCGTGCAGGCGACGGGTGACCGGGTGGAAGAGGTAGTGGAAGCCCTCCATGAAGGCGGTGCCCGCCTTGGCGGCGGCGTCACGGACCTCGACGGCCTCCGCCGTGTTGCTCGCGGAGGGCTTCTCCGTCAGCACGTGCTTGCCCGCGGCGAGCGCGGCGAGGTTCCACGGTCCGTGCAGGCCGTTGGCGAGCGGGTTGTAGATCACCTCGACCTCGGGGTCGGTGACCAGGTCGGCGTACGAGTCCAGGACGCGCTCGATGCCGTGCTCGGCGGCGAAGGTCTCGGCGCGGGAGCGGTCGCGGGCGGCCACCGCCACGAGGCGGTGGCCGGTCGCGTGGGCCGGGCCGATCAGGGACCGGTCGGAGATACGGGCGGCGCCCAGCAGTCCGATGCGCAGCGGCTCGGCCTCGGTGGTCATGCGGTGCGTACCTCCTCGATCGTGACGGTGCGGTGCTCGCGCAGGGAGAGGGTGCAGGCGTCGGCGATCCAGCCCGCCTCCAGCGCGTCGGCGACGGTGCACGGCGAGGTCCGCCGGCCGGCGACGACCTCGGTGAACGCGTCGAGTTCGGCGCGGTAGGCCTCGGTGAAGCGGTCCATGAAGAAGTCGTGCGGGGTGCCGGCGGGGAAGGTGACGCCGGGCTCGACGGAGCGCAGCGGCAGCTTGTCCTCCAGGCCGACCGCGATGCTGTCCTGGAAGCCGTGCAGCTCCATGCGGACGTCGTAACCACGCGCGTTGTGGCGGGAGTTGGAGACCACGGCGAGCGTGTCGTCGTCCAGGGTGAGGATCGCGGCGGTGGTGTCGGCGTCCCCGGCCTCGGCGATGTACGCCGCCCCGCGGTTGCTGCCGGTCGCGTACACCTCGGTCACCTCGCGCCCGGTGACCCAGCGGATGATGTCGAAGTCGTGCACCGAGCAGTCCCGGAAGATGCCTCCGGAGGCGGCGATGTACGCGGCCGGGGGCGGCGCCGGGTCCAGGGTGGTGGACCGTACGGTGTGCAGCGGGCCGAGTTCGCCGCTCTGGACGGCGGCCCGGGCGGCCACGAACCCGGCGTCGAAGCGCCGGTTGTAGCCGATCTGGATCTGAACGCCGCTGTCCCGCACGGCGTTCAGGACCTCGACGCCCTCCTTCATGGTGCGGGCGACGGGCTTCTCGCAGAAGACCGGGACGCCCGCCTCCACGGCGGCGAGGATCAGTCCGGGGTGGGCGTCGGTCGCGGCGGCGATCACCACGCCGTCCACTCCGGCGGCCAGCACCGCCTCGGGCGAGTCCACGGCCTGGGCGCCGAAGCGCTCGACGGCCGCCGTGACCGCACCCGCATACGGATCGGCGACGACGAGGGACTCGACCACGTCGAGCCGGGAGAGGGTCTCGGCGTGGAAGGCGCCGATCCGGCCGAGGCCGAGGATGCCGATACGCATGGTCAGGGGCTCCTTGCTTGCCGTTCCGTATTTGCGGTTCCGTGCTTGCGGTTCCGTGCGGGGTGGGTCAGTCGAGTCCGCCGAGGACGTTCTGGTCCCAGTCGATGACCGAGCCGGTGACGACACCGCTGCGGTCGGAGAGGAGGAGGACGACGAAGTCGGCGATCTCGTCGGGCTGGCCGAGCTTGCCCATCGGCAGCCGGCCCGCCGCCTGCTCGCGCCAGTCGTCGCCGGCGTCGTGGAAGGTGCGCTGGGTGGCGTCCTCGCCCTCGGTCGCCGTCCAGCCGATGTTCAGGCCGTTGATCCGGACGCGGTCCCAGCGGTGGGCGTGCGCGGCGTTGCGGGTCAGGCCCGCGAGCCCGGCCTTGGCGGCGACGTACGGGGCGAGGAAGGGCTGTCCGCCGTGCTCGGAGGAGGTGATGATGTTGACGACCGTGCCGGGTGCCTTGCGCGCCACCATGTCCGCCACGGCGGCCTGCATCGCGAAGAACGGGCCCTTGAGGTTGATCGCGATGTGCGCGTCGAACAGCTCGGGCGTGGTGTCGAGCAGCGTGCCGCGTGAGGTGAGTCCGGCGGAGTTGACCAGGCAGTCGACCCGGCCGTGGGCGGCGATCACCTCGGCGACGCTGCCGCGCGCCTGTTCGGCGTCGGACAGGTCGGCCCGTACGTACATGGCCTTGGCGCCGGCCTCGGTCAGCTCGGCCACCAGTGCCTCGCCGGGCTCGGGGCGCCGTCCGGTGACGGCCACCGTCGCGCCCTCGCGGGCGGCGGCCCGGGCGACGGCCGCGCCGACGCCCTGGCTGCCGCCGTTGACGAGGACGATCTTGTCTTCGAGAAGTCTCATGTTCCTGTCTCTGTTCTCAAGCGGTCCGCGGTGCTGCCGCTGCTCAGCTCTCGCGGCGCTCGGCGCCGGCTCGCAGCGCGTTTCGCAGCCGCTCAGGGGTCCATCCCTCACCGAGGGCGCGGCGGACGGTGTCCGCCTGGGAGGGCGGGGCCAGTCCGTCGACGGGCGGGTCGGAGTCGAGGTTGGTCGGGAAGGGGTAGCCCTCGGCGCAGGCCGCGACGACCGTGTCGAGCCACTCCTGGCTCGCGCCCTCGGCCTTGCGCTTGAGCAGCACCGGGTAGACGGCGTTCGCCATGGCCTCGCGGTCGACGGTCTCCATGGCCCGGCCGAAGGCGGAGGAGATCTGGAGCAGGTTGGCCATGCGCCGGATGTCCGCCGACCGGTTGTGCCCGGCGGCGTGGAACAGGGCGGGGTTGAAGAAGACCGCGTCGCCCTCGGCCAGCGGCAACTGGACGTGGTGGGTCTCGAAGTGGTCGCGGAACTCCGGCAGCCGCCAGGCCAGGTAGCCCGACTCGTACTTCTGCGAGTGCGGCAGGTACATCGTCGGGCCGGACTCGACGGGCATGTCGCAGTGCGCGACCGCGCCCTGGAGCGTCAGCACCGGTGAGAGGCGGTGGACGTGCGCGGGGTACGCGGCGGCGGCCTCGCCGCTCAGGAAGCCCAGGTGGTAGTCGCGGTGCACGGTCTGCGCGGCCCCGCCCGGATTCACGACGTTGATCTGCGACGTGACCTGGTAGCCGGGGCCGAGCCAGGCGCCGGACACCAGGGCGACCAGGTCGTTGGCGTAGTAGTCGGCGAACGCCTCCGCGTCGAACAGCGCCGTCTTCTCCAGCGCGTTCCACACCCGGTCGTTCGCACCCGGCTTGGCGAAGTGGTCGCCCGCGGTGGCCCCCGAGGCGCGCTGCTCGGCGATCAGGGCGTCGAAGGCCTCGGTGGCCCGGCCGACGACCTCCCGGTCGGGGAAGGCGCCCCGGAACACCACGATGCCGGGTCCCTCGTCGAGCGCCCGCACCAGCTCGGCCTGTACATCCCGGCGGCCCTCGGGCGTGCCGGCCGCGGCGCGCAGGCGCTCGCCGTCGTACAGCAGGACGTTGTGCTCCACCGCGGTGGCGTACGGGTAGTCGCCCCGGTCGGTGGTCTGCTCGACCAGCTCACGGAACGCGTCGAGGTCGCAGTCGTTCACGGACAGCCACGTACGGCGTGCGGAAACGGTACGGGACATCGTCGTCCTTTCGAGGATCGCGGCGGCCTTCCGGCGGACGCGGCGGCGCACGCTGATGTCATTCTTGTTACGTCGCACCCCTCAGGCAATCGTCAGCGAGCCATCAAAAACCCCTCAAGGAGCCGGTGATGGGCCACCCGTACGCGATCAGGGAGATCGCCCGCCAGGCGGGGCTGAGCGAGGCGACGGTGGACCGGGTCCTGAACGGCCGGGGCGGGGTCCGGGAGAGCACCGCCCGGTCCGTGCGCCAGGCCATCGACGATCTGGACCGCCAGCGCACCCAGGTCCGGCTCACCGGCCGCACGTTCATGACGGACATCGTCATGCAGACACCGGAGCGGTTCTCCACCGCGGTACGCACCGCGCTGGAGGCCGAGCTGCCGTCACTGCACCCGGCCGTCATGCGCTGCCGGTTCCACTTCCGGGAGACCGGCACACCGGACGATCTGGTCTCGACACTGGAGCGCATCGCCCGGCGCGGCTCCCAGGGCGTGATCCTCAAGGCCCCGGACGTGCCCGAGGTCACCGCGGCCGTGGGCCGGCTGGTGGCCGCGGGAATTCCGGTGGTGACCCTGGTGACCGATCTGCCGGCCAGCGGGCGGCTCGCCTATGTCGGCATCGACAACCGCGCGGCGGGCGCCACCGCCGCGTACCTGGTGGGCCAGTGGCTGGGTGACGGTCCCGGACACGTCCTCACCACCATCAGCCGCGGCTTCTTCCGCGGGGAGGAGGAGCGCGAGATGGGCTTCCGCGCCACGATGCGAACGGTGCGCCCGGCCCGGCGGCTGGTGGAGGTCACCGACAGCGACGGCCTGGACGCCACCCAGTACGACCTGGTGCTTGCGGCGCTCCGGCAGGATCCCGACATCCGGGCCGTCTACTCGATCGGCGGCGGCAACATCGCCACCCTGGACGCCTTCGACGCCGTGAACCGGCCGTGTGACGTCTTCGTCGCCCACGACCTGGACCACGACAACGCCCGGCTGCTGCGCGCGGGGCGGCTGTCCGCCGTGCTCCACCACGACCTGCGCCAGGACATGCGCGGCGCCTGCCAGGTCATCATGCGGGCCCACGACGCCCTGCCCGCGGACCCGGCCCCCTCGCTCCCGTCCGCCATCCAGGTCGTCACGCCGTACAACATGCCGCCGGAGGCCGCCCTGACGACGGCCACGGCCGACGGCCGCTCCAACGGACAGGGGTGACGCCCCGGGCAGCCCCTCAGTCGTTCGGCCGCAGCGTCCAGATGACGGTCATCTCGCCGGTCACGGCACCGTCCTCGCGCCGAATGGCGACGACCACCGGGAACTCGGGGCGCTGCCCCGCGTCGAGCTCGGCGATGACGTCGGCGACCGGACGACCGAGTGTCGCGGTGGCCGTCACCGGCCCTCTGGCGAGTTTCCTGAACGCGATCTCGGCGGTCACGGGCAGCGGAACGGCACGCGCGAGCTGCTCCCCGAACGCGGCCAGCACGATCGCTCCGCTCGCCGACTCCCCCAGCGTGAACATCGCTCCGGCATGCGGCCCGCCGACGTGGTTGTGGTACTCGCTCTGATCGGGCAGCACGAGCACGGCCTTCTCCGGCGTGGTCTCCAGGTACTCGAGTTTCAGGGTCCGGACCATCGGCACGGTGGCGGCGAGCAACTCGCCGATCGACAGCTGATCTTCGTTCATGACCGAAGGTTACCCACGAGTAGCCAATGCTGGCCAGAAACCGTCGGCGTGATCTCGGCGTCGTGACAGCGCGCGTGACCGGATAGAGCCGACGGTCCCGGGACAGCCCGATGACGAGAGGCAGTGACTCAAACGTGTCCCCGCGCCGCTAGGGTGGGCGCCCATGTGGCAAGGACAGCAGCCGCCCGGGGGCGAGCAGAACCCGCAGGACCCGAATCAGAATCCGTACCAGCAGCCGGGGTACCAACAGCCGAATCCGTATCAGCAGCCCGGATTCCAGCAGCAGAACCCGTACCCGCCGGGACAGCCCGGCTGGACTGTGCCAGGTGCGCCCCAGCCGCCCCAACCACCGCAGGGCGGCGGCGGCAACGGGAACAGGACAAAGCTCGTCGCGATCGTGGCGGCCACGGCCGTCGTCGTCGCGGCCGGAGTCACGGGCTTCTTGGTCCTGGGCGGTGACAAGGACGACCAGGCGGGCGACGACAAGGACAAGGTGCAGCAGTCACCCTCCTCCAGTGCCCCCGAGGACCCCAGCGCGTCCGCGTCCGCCGGCGGGGGCAACCCGCGCGGCACCGACGACGAGAAGCCGACCATCGCGGGCTGGAAGGTCGTCATCAACCCCAAGTGGGGCACGGCGTTCGACGTCCCGGCGGACTGGGCCGTCCAGTCGTCCGACACCATCGTCGGCTTCGAGGACACCAAGGACGCCGGAGCCAAGCCGCTGATCACCATGTCCGCACCTGCCTACCTCAAGGAGAAGTGGTGCACGTCGGACGAGGACAAGGACGGCACGGTCGAGGACACGGCGCTGGCCGCCGTGGGCACCAAGGGTGCCAACGGCGCCAAGAACGTCGACGAGGTCGCGGTGAACCAGGTGCCCTGGTGGGTCTTCGGCGGTTACACCCAGCCGGACCGGAAGAGCATCACGCTCGACGAGAAGGCCACGGCCTTCACGACCGAGTCCGGGATCGAGGGCAGCTACGCATGGGCCAGGTCGAAGGGCAGCCCGCAGAAGGGCAAGTCCAAGTGCGCCAGTGACGGCAAGGCCATCACGTTCGGCTTCAAGAACTCGAAGGGCGACTTCGTCGCCTGGAGCCTGTACGGGGCGACCGGCGTTTCGGAAGAGCTGTCGGACAAGACCATCATGAAGATCTTGGGCACCGTGCGCCTGCACGGCACCCCTGCGGAGTCCTGACTCCGGGTACGAGGTTTCGTCTCCCCGGCCGGGGCTCAGCCGATGCTGAACGCCCCGTCCGGCGGCTCCGGCGAGGGCACCGCGTTCTCGTCCCGCACGGGCTCGGCGTCCCCGATGAAGATCCGCAGCGTGTCGCCGTACTCGACCCGGGCCGGGAAGGCGTCGGCGGCCGTGCGGCGGGTGAGGGTCGCCGTGTCGACGGGGCGGTGGGAGGCGACGAGGACGGCGTTGCCGAACCGGCGGCCGCGCAGCACGCCCGGCTCGGCGATCAGCGCCAGCTCCTCGAACACCGCGGCGAACGTGGCGAGTTGGGAGCGCAGGAAGGCGAAGGGCGCGGCGTCCGCGAGGTTCGCGAGATAGACGCCGTCGTCGCGCAGGACCCGCTCGGCCTCGCGGGCGTACGCGACCGACGTCAGGTGCGCCGGAACGCGGGAGCCGCCGAAGACGTCGGCGATCAGGACGTCGGCGGAGCCTGCGGCGGCTGATTCGAGCCAGCCGCGGGCGTCCGCGCCGTGCAGCGCGATGCCCGCGTCGTCGGGGACGGGCAGCTGTTCGAGAACGAGGTCCAGCAGAGCGCCGTCCGCCTCGACCACGTCCTGCCGGGACCCCGGCCGGGTCGCGGCGAGATACCGGGGCAGGGTGAGCGCGCCCCCGCCGAGGTGCAGTACGTCGAGCGCGCGCCCCGGCTCCGCGACGGTGTCCAGGACGTGCCCGAGCCGCCGCGCGTACTCGAACTCCAGGTGCGTCGGCGCGTCCAGATCGACGTACGACTGGGGTGCCCCGTCGACCGTCAGCAGCCAGGCCCGCTTCCGGTCGACGTCCGGCATCAGCTTGGCGGTCCCGTGATCCACGGCGCGCGTCACGGGTATCGGTTCGTCCACGGGCCCATTGTCGCCGCTTCGGCGGCCGGTGGGTGTCCGCCTCCTGTTCGGGAGGCGGACACCCACCTGGTTCGGCCGGGTCCGGCCGGGTTCAGACGACCGAGGTCACCGTTCCCGCGCCGACCGTGCGACCGCCCTCGCGGATCGCGAAGCCGAGGCCGGGCTCCAGCGGCACCTCGCGGCCCAGCTCGACCGTCATCGTGACGGTGTCGCCCGGCCGCGCGACCACCCGCTCGCCGAGGTCCACATCACCGACCACATCCGCGGTGCGAATGTAGAACTGCGGCCGGTAGCCGGTGGACACCGGCGTCGTACGCCCGCCCTCGCGCGCCGACAGGATGTACACCTGCGCGGAGAACCGACTTCGGGGCACGACACTGCCGGGCGCCGCGACGACGTATCCGCGACGCACCGCGTCGCGTGGCACGCCGCGCAACAGCAGCGCCACGCTGTCGCCGGCCTGCGCCTCCTCCATCGGCTTGCCGAAGGTCTCCAGGCCGGTGACCACCGTGTCGACGGTGGCCCCGATCACTTCGACACGGTCGCCCACGCGGATCCTGCCCCGCTCGACCGCGCCCGTCACGACCGTCCCGCGTCCGGTGATCGTGAGCGCGTTCTCGACGGACAGCAGGAACGGCGCGTCGAGATACCGCTCGGGCGTCGGCACGTACGTGTCCACGGCGTCCAGCAGCGCCTCGATCGCCGCCGTCCAACGCGGTTCGCCCGCAAGGGCCTTGAGCCCGGAGACCCGTACGACCGGTACGGAGTCTCCGCCGTAGCCGTGCGCGGAGAGCAGCTCGCGGATCTCCAGCTCGACGAGATCGGTGAGCTCCTCGTCGCCCGCGTCAGCCTTGTTGAGAGCCACCACAATGTGGTTCACGCCCACCTGCCGGGCCAGCAGCACGTGTTCGGCGGTCTGCGGCATGATCCCGTCGAGCGCGGAGACGACGAGGATCGCCCCGTCGAGCTGCGCGGCTCCGGTGACCATGTTCTTGACGTAGTCGGCGTGACCCGGCATGTCCACGTGCGCGTAGTGCCGGGTGTCGGTCTCGTACTCGACGTGCGCGATGTTGATGGTGATGCCGCGCGCGGCCTCCTCCGGCGCACGGTCGATCCGGTCGAACGGGACGAACGTGCCGGTCCCGCGCTCGGCGAGGACCTTGGTGATGGCGGCGGTCAGTGTGGTCTTGCCGTGGTCGACGTGACCCATGGTGCCGATGTTCAGATGCGGTTTGGTGCGCACGTAAGCCGTCTTGGGCATGGCTGTACCTCGAAGCCTCTTCGGTGTCAGTCGGATGTGTCAGTCGGACTGAGTGATTGCCCCGGCGGCGGAAGCGGCCGGGACGGGGACCCCAAGGACTCTCCGACCCTCCCCCTGCGGGGTCCGCCGGACGATCCGGGAAGGGTCAGCTTCGGGCGCCGTCTGCGGCGGCCACGGTGAACAGGACGGCAGCCTTCGTGGCATCCGCGACCGCGGATGCTGCGAGAGGGAAGGCGTACCGGAACATGAGGAGATCTTCGCTGACGCGTCTGCCCACGTCGAATGGTTTTCCGCGGCCGGGATGTCAGCCCGAGTCGGGTGTTTCCGCCGGTGCGTCAGGGGCCGATGTTCCTGAGGGCCTCACGTACGGACAGGGGCGCGAGCCGCTCGCGTTCCCGGGCGACGAAGTCCCGTACCGCCTCCGGGTCCGTCTTCGCGTACTCGCGCAGACACCACCCGATGGCCTTCCGGATGAAGAAGTCGGGGTGGCCGGACTGCCGGACGCAGTACCCGAAGAGGCGTTCGGCGTCGGTGGCTTCCTTGTGGCGGAGCTGGTGGAGCAGGGCCGTGCGGGCGACCCAGAGGTTGTCGTCCTCGATCCACGCGTCCATGTCGGACCTCAGCTTCGGGTCGGCGGCCACCAGGCCTCCCACCACATGGCAGGCGAGCAGGTCCACGGTGTCCCACCACGGGACCGTGGAGACGAGATGGCGCGCCACGGGCAGGAACCCGGACGAGAGACGCCTCACATTGCGGCGCAGGTAGTCAACTGCGAAGTACTGGTACTCGCGCTCCGGCAGACGCCAGCAGTGCAACGCCACCGCCGTGCAGTCGGCCTCGTCGGGGCGGGGCGTTCCCGCAAGGACGACGCGGGAGAGCGCGCGACGATCGGGCGTGGTCAGACCGAGGAAGGGGGCGATGTCCTTCATGTACGCGCGCAGCGACACGGCCCGTTCCGGATCGGCCGACGCGGCGTACGTGACGGTGAGCCGCTCCAGCAGGGTGTCCGCGAGAGCACTGCCCGGCATCTCCGAACGGCCATCTGACGTTCCGGAAGCTGTGACGCCCATGAGACGAACCATACGGCGATCACACACATTGGTCAGTTAGTGTCACCGGATGCTCGATGCCACCACCCACTCTGGGGGCACCGCCACGGCCACTCCCCCGGTCACCGCCACGGAGCTCGTCACCATCGAGCTCGCCCCCGCCGCACCAACAGGTCTGGCCGCCCGCTGCACGAGAGCACTGCTCTCTCCATGGTCGCGACTGTCCCTGCTGGTGTCGCTGCTGGTGGCGGCCGCCTCGACCGTGCTGCTGTTCGAGCCGCAGAAGCTGCTGTCCGACGGCTGGCCGCCGCAGCTGAACGGCACCGCGGCGGCCGTGGTGTTCGCGGTGGCCTACGGGCTGTGCACGGTGGCGTTCGTGCCACGGCCGCTCCTCAATCTGGCGGCCGGCGCCCTCTTCGGTTCGCAGCTGGGCCTCGGAGCCGCGCTCGCCGGTACGGTGCTCGGTGCCGGGATCGCCTTCGGTCTCGGCCGGATGCTCGGCCAGGACGCACTGCGGCCCCTGCTGCGCGCCCGCTGGCTCAAGGCGGCGGACGGCCAGCTCAGCCGCCACGGCTTCCGCTCGATGATGGCCGCCCGGCTCTTCCCCGGGGTGCCGTTCTGGGCCGCGAACTACTGCGCGTCCGTGTCCCGCATGGGCTACCTGCCCTTCCTCCTGGCCACGGCACTCGGCTCGATCCCGAACACCGCGGCCTACTCCGTCGCCGGCGCCCGGGCCTCGACACCGACCTCCCCGGCCTTCCTGATCGCCATGGCCTGCATCGCGATCCCGGCCCTGGTGGGCGCGGTGGTCGCCTGGCGCAAGCGCCACCATTTCCGCGCCCGCTGACGGGCCTGGGCTCGACTCCGGTTACAGCCCTTCCAGCACCATCGCGTTGGCCAGTCCGCCCGCCTCGCACATCGTCTGCAGCGCGTACCGAGCCCCGCGCATGCGCATCGCGTGGACGAGCGTGGTGGTCAGCCGGGTGCCGCTCGCGCCGAGCGGGTGGCCGATCGCGATCGCGCCGCCGTTGACGTTGACCTTGGAGAGGTCCGCGCCCGTCTCCTGCCGCCAGGCGAGGACGACACTGGAGAAGGCCTCGTTGACCTCGAAGAGGTCGATGTCGTCGAGGGTCAGCGAGGCCTTGCGGAGCACCTTCTCCGTGGCGGGGATGACGCCGGTGAGCATCAGCAGCGGGTCCGATCCGGTGACGGCGAAGCTGTGCAGCCGGGCCAGCGGCCGCAGGCCGAGGCGGGCCGCGGTCTCGCTCGACATGATGAGCACGGCGGACGCCCCGTCGTTGATCGGGCTGGCGTTGCCCGCGGTGACGTTCCAGTCGATCTGCGGGAAGCGCTCACCGAAGGCCGGGTCGAAGTAGGCGGGCCTGAGTCCGGCGAGGACCTCGGTGCTGCTGTCGGGCCGGACGCACTCGTCGCGCGTGACGCCCTCAAGAGGCGCGACCTCGTCGGCGAACAGGCCGTTCTCCCACGCGGCGGCGGCCTTCCGGTGCGAGTCCACCGCGAAGGCGTCCATCTGTTCCCGGGAGATCGACCACTTGGCGGCGATCAGCTCGGCGCTGATGCCCTGCGGAATCATCCCCTCGGGATAGCGCTCGGCGACACCCGGTCCGAAGGGGTCCTTGCCCTCCGGCACGTTCGACCACATCGGTACGCGGCTCATGGACTCCACCCCGCAGGCCACGACGATGTCGTACGCCCCCGAGATGACGCCCTGCGCGGCGAAGTGCACGGCCTGCTGGGACGACCCGCACTGGCGGTCCACCGTCGTCGCGGGCACCGACTCGGGGAAGCCCGCGGACAGGACGGCGTAGCGGGTGGTGTTCATGGCCTGCTCGCCGACCTGGTCGACGGTGCCGCCGATCACGTCGTCGATCAGCGCGGGGTCGACGCCGGAGCGTTCGACGAGGGTGCGGAGGGTGTGGGCGAGGAGTTCCACGGGATGGACGTGGGCGAGCGAACCGTTCGGCTTGCCCTTGCCTATGGGGGTGCGTACGGCTTCGACGATGACTGCGTCACGCATGGTCTGGCCCCTCGGAGTCAATGGGTTTGCTTTCCAAACCCACTAAGTGACTCCACGGTAGCCGAGTGGGTTTGAAGAAC
This sequence comes from Streptomyces sp. NPDC050704, assembly GCF_040654355.1. NCBI lineage: Bacteria > Bacillati > Actinomycetota > Actinomycetes > Kitasatosporales > Streptomycetaceae > Streptomyces > Streptomyces sp. NPDC050704. Next base: position 14,566 of record NZ_JBFAHW010000035.1, read on the forward strand.
CAACCCACCACCTAGACTGGATCGCATGAAGGACGCCCGCCCCTGCTCGATCGCCGACACGCTCGCTCTCGTCGGCGAGAAGTACTCCCTGCTCGTCCTGCGCGAGGTGACCCTGGGCGCCACCCGGTTCGACCAGCTGGTCCGCAACATCGGCGCCCCGCGCGACGTACTGACGGCCCGCCTGAAGCGACTGGTCGAGGCCGGTGTCCTGGAGAAGATCGCCTACAGCGAGAAGCCGCGGCGCTTCGAGTACCGGCCCACCCTGGCCGGCCTGGAGCTGGAGCCGGTGCTGCTCACGCTCATGGCATGGGGCGACCGCCATCTCAACGACGGCGATCGCCCCATGGTGCTCGAACACGTCGGCGGCCCCGGACACACCGGCGGCCACGAACTGGTCCCGGTCGTCACCTGCGCGGAGTGCGGCGAGCAGGTCCGGCACGACGACCTGACATCCCACCCGCAGGCCCCGGGGTGGACGGTGACGGGGCCCGCGGTGGCGTGACCCGGGAAGCCGGGTCACGCCGAACCGGGACTACGTCGAACCGGGATCACGCCGAACGGGGGTTACGTCCCCCGATAGACGTCGAGCCGCCCGCACATCCCGAACTTCCCGTACGCCGACGGCAGTTCCGCCCGCACGGCGGCCTCGGCGAGGTGCGACACGTCCCCGCGCTCCAGCCGGTCGAGCTGCTCCCCCGTCGCCGAGGCCGCAGCCTCGGCGCCCCGCCGCCACCGCTCGCGCCATTCGGCGAGCCGGGGCCGTACGAGCGCTGCGGCGGCCTCGTGGAACGCGGCGAGCGGCTCGGGCCCGGCCGCGTCGCGCAGCGCCCGGTAGCCCTCCAGGGCGAGGTCGCGCCGGGTGCGGGCGATCCGCTCCTTCTCCTCCTCGGGCGCGTCCGCCGGAATGGCGGTCGCGGCGGCGTACGTCTCCGGGTCGGTCAGGTACTTCGGCGGCAGCGTGAGCACCGCGTCCCCCGCCTCCGGGAGCCCGCTGTTCTGCATGAGGACGGTGATGCGCAGGTCGTCCTCGTTGACCAGCCGGTGGATCGTGCCCGGCGTGAACCACGCCACCGTGCCGGCCGCGAGCGGTGTGACCTCGTACCCGGAGGTCGTCAGGGTCTGCACCGCGCCCCGCCCGCCCGTGACGACGTACGCCTCCGAACAGGTCAGGTGGAGATGGGGGGTTCCGCCGCACACCCCGTCGGCGGCGGGCCAGTCGTAGACCGACAGATGCGAGACGGCGACGCCGCCGGGGAGCCCCGTGAAGCCGGTCGAGTCGGGGCCGGCGGTCACCACGGGTGCTCCGACAGGTACTTGGCGATCTCCTCGCGCTCCCAGGCTCCGTCGGCGACGACGACGCGGTAGCGGCGGGTGAGGGTGTCGCCGGGAGCGAGTTCGAGCTCGTCGAAGAAGGAGAAGGAGGGGGCGACGGCCGCGAACGGCTCGTTGCGCACGAACCAGTGGGCCGGGTGGGCACCGCCCTCGCCGGTGTGGTCGTTCTCGGGGGCGTGCGCGAAGACGAGTGTGGCGTGCCCGTCGGTGACGTCGTGCTCACCGGAGTACGCGAGCCAGGGCGCCTGCTCCCCCATCAGGTCGGGCCCTTCGCCGTCGGGCCCGATGATCCGCCCGTCCCGGAAGGCACGCGGACCGCGCCAGAACAGGCCCGTGTAGCCCGCCATTTCACGTCCCGCGGTGGTCGGGCTGCCGAAGCGCAAAGGCTCGTCGCGGCGGTTGGTGACGGCCGTCGTCCAGGTCAGCGCCCAGGAACCGGACGCCGGGTCCACGTCGTGCACCTCGACGCGGCGCTCCTCCTCGGCCCACAGCGAGCCGTCGTACGGGTGCCAGGTGAGCCGCTCGGCGATGACCGCGCGGCTGTCGCCGGTACCGCTCTCAGCGGTGACCTCGTCGAACTTGACGTGCGCCATCGACCCGACACGCTCAGGGAGTTCGAGATATCCCTCTCCGTGAACGTATGTGTTGCCGCCCCACAGGTTCGCCCCCGACAGATGGGAGGCGGTCATCTGCAGGCCCTTGTGCCAGCGATGGTCGTTGGGCCGGTAGTCGGTGACAACGTTGCCCGCCAGCGTCCTGAGCGGATGCAGATACGGCTTGGGGGCTTCCCAGGCCGCCTCGGGGCCGTAGACGTAGCTCAACAGCTCGACGCCTGTGGTGGGTTCGGTGATCGTGATGCGGTCGCCGTGGGCGTGGACGATGCGCAGGCCGTCCCGTGCGGTCATGCCGATGCCTCCAGGTGCGTCGCGGGTGCCCAGCCGGGCGCGCCGCCGTGCAGTGCGGTGTAGTAGGGGTCGCCGGGACCGATCTCCCCGGCACGTACGGTCACGTCCGTGAACGCCGACTTGTAGAGCGCGGTGATCAGCTCCAGGCTGGTGCGCCCGTCGGCACCGCTGCTGCGCGGCCGCTCGCCCGCCCGCATGCTGGCGACCAGGTCACGCAGCTGGGCCAGGTGCGAACTCGGCACGTCCGCGCCGAAGTCCTGCCATGCCGCCACGTCCTCGGCCGACGCGTCGGGCACCGGCGTGATGCGCCAGTTCTCGTTGCTGTGACCGTAGAGATGGGTCAGCTCGACCGTCGCACGCTCGCAGTCGATGCGGATCCGGCTGACCTCGTCCGGGCTGAGCACGCTGTTGACGACGGTCGCGAGCGCGCCGCTCTCGAAGCGGACGAGCGCGGTCGAGACGTCCTCCGTCTGGACGTCGTGCACCAGGCGCCCGGCCATGGCCCGCACCTCGCTCCACGGTCCGAGCAGGTCGAGCAACAGGTCCATCTGGTGGATGCCGTGTCCCATGGCGGGCCCGCCACCCTCGGTCTGCCACTTCCCGCGCCAGGGCACCGCGTAGTAGGCGGCGTTCCGGTACCAGGTGGTCTGGCAGTGCGCCACGAGGGGCCGCCCCATGGCTTCGTCGGCGATCAGCCGCCGTACGTGCTGCGCGCCCGAGCCGAAGCGGTGCTGGAAGACGATCGAGGCGTAGGGGCCGCCGTCGGTCCCCTCCTCGGTCTCCACGGCGTCGAAGTCGGCGAGCGTCGGCACCGGCGGCTTCTCGCACCACACCCAGGCACCGGCGCGCAGGGCGGCGACGGTCTGTGCGCGGTGCAGGGTCGGCGGGGTGCAGATCGAGACGAGATCCGGTCGCTGTTCGGCCAGCATCCGGTCGAGATCGGTGTACGCGTGCGGGACACCGCCGTCCGCGCAGAACAGCTTCACCGCGTCGGCGTCGATGTCGACCGCGGCGACGATCTCCACCTCGCCCTCGGCGGCGAGTGCGGCGAGCGCGGGCAGATGGCTGCCGGAGGCGATGGCTCCGGTGCCGATGACGGCGGCCTTGATACGGCGGCCGTCGAGCGGGGCCGCGGGATGGTTCTCCTGCTCGGGCGACTTGCTGGTGGTGGCGTCGCGGGAGGTACGCATGTACGAGATCAGCACTCCATCGGACGTGACAGCGGTTCTGGCAGACGCCTGCGGACGCGGGGGCCATGAGATGGCCACCGATGACAGCAAGCGCTTTCACTCCTCGCCGCAACGTAAGCGGCGGCATCGTGGCGGGTCAACACCCTGTTCACCGTCGTGGGGTCTCGGCTGGGGAGGCCCTGTCGCCGCACGCTCCCCACGGGGCGCTACGCTGCCCCGGGCGCGCCTGATCACCGCAAACGACAGCAACGACAACACGGCACGCCCGTCCGGCCATTCGCTCCGCTTCCGCCCTCAGCACTTGGATCACGTAACTTCATGTCTTGGTTTGAATCCCTCATCCTCGGACTCGTCCAGGGGCTGACCGAGTTCCTTCCCATCTCCTCCAGCGCGCACCTGCGCCTGACCGCGGCGTTCGCCGGCTGGAAGGACCCGGGAGCGGCCTTCACCGCGATCACCCAGATCGGTACGGAGACGGCGGTGCTGATCTACTTCCGCAAGGACATCGTGCGGATCATCTCGGCGTGGTTCCGCTCGCTCACGAACAAGGCGATGCGGAGTGACAACGACGCGCAGATGGGCTGGCTCGTGATCATCGGCTCGGTTCCGATCGGTGTGCTGGGTGTCACTCTCAAGGACCAGATCGAGGGGCCGTTCCGCGATCTGCGCATCACCGCGACGACGTTGATCGTGATGGGCATCATCCTGGGCGTCGCGGACCGCCTCGCGGCGCGTGACGAGACGGGCGGCAAGCACCGGGCGATCAAGGAGCGCAAGTCGCTCCAGGACCTGAGCGTCAAGGACGGCCTGATCTACGGCGTCTGCCAGGCGATGGCCCTCATCCCCGGCGTCTCCCGGTCCGGCGCCACCATCAGCGGCGGCCTCATCATGGGTTACACCCGCGAGGCCGCGGCCCGCTACTCGTTCCTGCTCGCCATCCCGGCGGTGCTCGCCTCCGGCCTCTTCGAGCTGAAGGACGCGAGCGAGGGCGGTCACGTCACGTGGGGTCCCACGATCTTCGCGACGATCATCGCCTTTGTGGTGGGTTATGTCGTAATCGCATGGTTTATGAAGTTTATTACCACCAAGAGCTTCATGCCGTTCGTCTACTACCGCATCCTGCTCGGCATCGTCATCATCGTCCTGGTCAGCACGGGCGCGCTGAGCCCGCACGCGGCGGAGTCGGCGGGCTGATCGGGCTGACGGCCGTCAGTGCGTCGCGCATGACGGAGCCGCCCGCCTGATTCCCCCGTGGCGGGCGGCCCGTGCTTCGGTGTCCGGAGATCTGATTCGGCGGCGGCGACGTAAGCGTCCTGGGCCACTGGACGACACCGGCCTGAGCCGGCGACGGGATTCGAACCCGCGTCTCTCTCGTTGCAGGAGAAGTAGCCGCAGCCTTCGCACCTGGACGTGAACAACCGTAGCGGGGCGGGGTCTTACCGGCACCCGATTAACGCCCCGAGCTCCGTCGGTCGAGCACTCACCCTTGCGACCCTTCCGCCCCTTCCGGAAACGCCCGCGCCCACGGCTCCGGCTCGATCTCCAGTCCGTTGAGCACGTACGCGATGGTGCGGTACCAGCCCGCGAGCACCAGGAACTCCAGGGCTTCGAGTTCGTCGAGGTGCTCACGGAGAGCGGCCCAGGCCCCGTCGCTCAACCGGACCGAGTCGTGAAGCTCGTCGACGGCCTGGAGGAGAGCCGCCTGGCGAGCCGTCCAGGCCGGGTCGGTCGAGGCACCGGTGACCGTGAGCGGGATCTGCTCCGGGGTCAGGGCGGCGGCCTCGGCGTACGCGACCACGTGGACGCCCCACTCGTACGCGCAGCCGCAGCGGGCGGCGACCCGGGCGATGACCAACTCGCGGTCGGCGTCGGAGAGCCGGCCGTGGACGAGCAGGGCCGCACCCAGGTCCCGCATGCGGGAGGCGAGGTCGGGATGGCGCGACAGAACCTTGAAGAGCATCAGAGGTTCGACCGTGACGCCGGGTGGCATCCAGCGGCGTAACGTGCGCTCGATTTCGGGATCGTAGGGCGGCTTGACGCCGTCGATACGCTGCTTCATACCTCCCCACTCTTGCGCTTCTGAAATCGAAGCGCAAGAGTGGGAACGCACGGGAACGGACGGAGAGTTGTCAGTTCGGTGAGGCAACCGGCGGCTCACAACCTGCACGGACCGGCGCGGATGCCGCGGCCAAGGACTCGCACGGACGTGTACGGATGGACTTGTACGGAGGTGAGGCACCGTGAGCGCGACACCCCGCCCCGGCCGCCCCGTGCGCGGTTCGGACACCGGCCGTCCCGTGATGGCCGCGCTCGACCTCCTCGGCCGCCGCTGGACCCTCCGCGTGATCTGGGAACTCCACCAGAACGGCACGCCGATCGGTTTCCGCGACCTCCAGCGCCGCTGTGACGCCATGTCCTCCAGCGTCCTCTCCGCCCGCCTCACCGACCTCCGCGAAGCGGGCATCGCGGAGCCGACGGACGACACCACCTGGCGCCTCACGCCCCTCGGCGAAGGCCTCGTGACAGCCATGGGTCCGCTGCTCGACTGGTCGTACACGTGGGCCGAACAGCAGTGAGACGGCGGCGAGATGGCGAGGGGATGTCCGTGGAACAGCAGCGAGACGGTTCCGAGAGGGGCAACCGACCGGCCCGGTCCCCAACTCGCCGGCCCTCGGAGGTTTATTTTCGTGACCAACCGCATACTGGATCGGTAGTCGTTCGGTAGCGGACCGTCAGTCCTTGGCCCTACGCTTGTGCGCATGTCCCCCAATTCCGTGGCCCCTGGTTCCGCGCGGTCCGCTGCCGCGCTGAATGAGCAGATCCGCGCGTTATGGATACGCGCCGGCGGCTCCCTGTCGGCACAAGAGAAGGCCGAGTACGAGCTCCTGGTCGTGGAGTGGGCGGCGGCGGTACGCGACGAGGTCATCGAAGCCGCGTGAACTCCGGTGCCGCTGTGCACCGCATGCGGTCAGGAGAGGCATGGACGTTCCCCCCGTGGGTCCCGGCACCGCGCCCGAGAAGTGGTTGCTGCGCGTCGGTGTTGCGGGCCTCCTCATTGGGGCCCTGGGGGCGGCGGTGGGTTGCTTCGAGGGATTTCAGGAGGGCACGGCGGCCGGTGACTTCGCGTGGGTCATGATCTTCTTCGGCGGTCTGTTGACAGGCGTCACGGCGTGGGCCGGCCTGGTACGCGGGCTGGATCCCGAGTCGAGGAGGGAACGTCGCCGCAGAACAGCGGTCCGACGCTCCCGGCAGGCGCCCCTGGCCGCCGCCGAGCTGACCCATGAGGCCCTCCTCGAAGCAGCCGTGCGCTCGGCGGCCGAGGCCGCACAGCCGCGGCCACCCGCACCCGTGACCGGCAGTCGGCGGCGCTTGGTCTGGTGGCGCGAGGTCGACCTGCTCACCGCCTTCGGCCTTCCCGGCATCGCCGCAGGCACCGTCTTCACAGGGCTTGTCGGGTTCGGCGGCATGCTGCACCTCTTCGGCGGGGTCGGCGGCGGGTGGTTCTTCCTCGTCGTCTCGGCCGGCGGTCTCGTGGCCATCGTGTTCGAGGCGCGATTCGCCCGCGGTCTCGCCCGCGTGGCCATCAGTGAGCCGGTCCGCCCGATGCGCTGGCTGCTGCTGCGCGAACCGGACGCGGGCGAGGCCTACCTGGTGCTGTACCGGGCCGACGGCGACCCGGACGAGGCCCCGCCGATGCTGCTGCGGCTCGCCAAGAAGCGGCAGGCACGACGCCTCCCGCCGGCGGGCGTCGCGGACGTCAACGGGCCGCTCCGTCCCGTCACCATCCTCGTGCCATGGATCGACGGCTCACCCGTGTGGACCCGCCATCCGGTGACCGCACTCGACCTGACGACCGAGCGCGACCGAGGACGGCTGACCTACCTCAAGGAATCCGGGACCCACGGCCGATAGGCGCTCCTCGCGAGCGGCGCGCGATGCCGGGGAAGCGGACGGCCGGTGAATATCCGGCACGCCCTCTTGGCGCGGCCCTCCCCGTGGCCAACACTGTGCCGATGACGCAGCGCGTGGAACTGGCGACGGTGATGGACCGGCTCGCGGTCGACGGACTGATCACCGAGTACGCGGTGGCGGTCGACGACGGGGACTGGACGGCGTACCGGGGGCTGTTCGCGCCGGACGGGCGGGCGGACTACCGGTCGGCGGGCGGTATCGAGGGGGATGCCGGGCAGATTGCCGAGTGGCTCGCGAAGACCATGGAACTGTTCCCCATGCGGCAGCATCTGATCGTCAACCGGCAGGTGCGGTTCGAGCTGCTGGAGCAGGACACGCACGACACGGGGGACACGGCCCGGGTCCGCGCGGACTACGTCAATCCGATGCGGTTCGCGGGACCCGACAGCGGATCCACCGCGCCCGACTTCGTGTGCGGCGGCCGCTACGACTTCGGGCTGCTGCGTACGGACGACGGCTGGCGAGTGAGCGAGGTGGTCATCCAGGAGATGTGGCGCCGGACAGCGCAGCCGCGTGAGGAGCCCGCCGCCACCTGAGCCGATGCCCACTTACCGAGATCGTCCCGGTGCGCGCACACTGGAGTCACGCACCGTGCTTCGCAGGGGTCGAGGGAGGCGCTGCATGAAGCTGTCCGCCACTGACTGGCGCCGACGTCTCGGCTCCCCCTGGTGGCGCGGCGCCGCGGCCGCGTTCGCCGGTGCGCTGCCGATGCTGAGCTTTCCCGCGCCGTCCCTGTGGTGGTTCGCGTACGTCGCGCTGGTGCCGTGGATCCTGCTCGCGCGCTCGGCCCCGACCGGGCGGCGGGCGGCGTACGACGGCTGGCTCGGCGGGTTCGGCTTCATGCTGGCCGTGCACCACTGGCTGCTGCCGAGCCTGCACGTCTTCACCCTCGTCCTGGCGGCGCTGCTCGGCGCGCTCTGGGCTCCGTGGGGCTGGCTCGTACGCCGGTTCCTGGCCGGTGTGCCCTCGCTCGGGCAGGTGGTGGCCGCCCTCTTCGTGCTGCCCTCGGGCTGGCTGATGGTCGAACTCGTGCGCTCCTGGCAGGGGTTGGGCGGTCCATGGGGTCTGCTCGGGTCGAGCCAGTGGGACGTGGAGCCCGCGCTGCGGCTGGCCTCGGTGGGCGGGGTGTGGCTGCTCAGCTTCCTGATCGTGGCCCTGAACGTCGCGGTCGCCGTGCTCATCGCGGTACGACAGGCCCGTATCCCCGCCATCGCCGGACTGGTCGCGACGGCCGCCGCCACCTCGGCGGCCTGGGCCTGGTCACCGCGCCCGGACATCGACGGCCGGGTACGGATCGCCGTCGTGCAGCCCGGCGTCATCGACGGCATCAGCAGCGCCCAGCAGCGGTTCGCCCGCGAGGAGGCGCTCACCCGGCAGCTGGTCGGACAGGACGTGGACCTGGTCGTGTGGGGCGAGAGCAGCGTTGGCTTCGACCTCGCGGGACGGCCCGACCTCGCGGACCGGATCGCCTCGCTCTCCCGCAAGGTCGAAGCGGACATCCTGGTCAACGTGGACGCGCGCCGCTCCGACCGTCCCGGCATCTACAAGAGTTCGGTGCTCGTGGGCCCGCAGGGCCCGACCGGCGACCGCTACGACAAGATGCGGCTCGTGCCCTTCGGGGAGTACGTCCCGGCCCGTGCCGTCCTCGGCTGGGCCACCTCCGTGGGCAAGGCGGCGGGCGAGGACCGTATGAAGGGCACCGAGCAGTTGGTGATGAACGCCGGTGACGGACTGCGGGTGGGCCCGATGGTCTGCTTCGAGTCGGCGTTCCCCGACATGAGCCGCCATCTCGCGCGGGACGGCGCCGAGGTGCTGCTCGCACAGTCGGCGACCTCGACGTTCCAGCAGAGCTGGGCGCCCGAGCAGCACGCGTCGCTGGCGGCGCTGCGGGCCGCCGAGACGGGCCGGCCGATGGTGCACGCGACGCTCACCGGCGTCTCCGCGGTCTACGGTCCGAGCGGCGAGCGCGTCGGCTCCTGGCTCGGCACCGGCGCGAGCGCGTCCGCGGTGTACGACGTGCCGTTGGCCCACGGGGTCACGCCGTACGCACGGTTCGGCGCGTGGCCGGTGTACGCGGCCCTGCTGATCCTGGCCTCTCTGTGCGCCAGGGAGGGCCTGCGGTCGGTGCGGCTCAGGCGGACCTCTCCAGCACCGCCCGTACGACCCGCTCGCACAGCTCATGGGTCGCCAGCGCGTCCCGGGCGCTGAGCACCTTGCCCGCGCGCACGGCGTCGAGGAAGGCGAGTACCACCTGCTCGATGCCGCGCTGTCTGGCCACCGGTACCCAGTCGCCGCGCCGCCTGGTGGTCGGCTGCCCCTTGTGGTCGATGACCTCGGCGAGGTTGACGACCTGACGCTTCGTGTCCTGCCCGGACACCTCCAGGATCTCCTCGTTGGAGCCGCTCAGCCGGTTCATCACGCCGAGCGCCGTGAACCCGTCCCCGGCCAGCTGCAGCACGACATGATGCAGCAGCCCGCCCTCGACGCGGGCCCGCACGGTCACGTCGTCGACCGGTCCCGGCGCCAGGAACCGCAGCGTGTCCACGACATGGATGAAGTCGTCGAGGATCATCGTGCGGGGCCGCTCCGGCAGGCCGACGCGGTTCTTCTGCATCAGGATCAACTCGCGCGGGTGGTCGGCGCACTGCGCGTATCCGGGTGCGTAACGCCGGTTGAAGCCCACGGCCAGGCTGGTGTTCCGCGCCTCGGCGAGCTCCACCAGGCGTTCGCTGTCGGCGAGTTCGTACGCGATCGGCTTGTCGACATACGTGGCCACGCCCGCATCGAGGAGCCGGGTCACGATGTCGGGGTGCGCGTCCGTCGGCGCGTGTACGAACGCCGCGTCGAGGTCCTGCGCCAGCAGTTCGGCGAGGTCGGTGTACCGCCGTTCGCCCGGGATGTGGAAGCTGTCGGCGACCCTGGTGAGGGTGGCGGGCGTCCGCGTGTGCAGGTGCAGTTCGACCTCCGGCCGGGTGGTGAGCACCGGCAGATACGCCTTCTGCGCGATGTCGCCGAGTCCGATGCAGCCGACCTTCACAGGGGTCTCCTCTAACGGGTGCCTGCGCCCATGGAGTTCGTCCATGGCGTGCGCCTACGGGATGCCTACGCGTGTCTCGTCGGAAGCATACGGCGACCGCGGTGGCCGCCAGTCGGCGATTCCGTCGAAACTCCGCACGTTCTGTCGCTGGTGGCCTGGTCGGACGGGCTGATGTTCTCGTGCGCGGCGGGTTCGTTCCACGCGGAGGTGCCCGCACTCGATGAAGTGCCGGACGGGCTGCGGGAGTTGCTGCACGGGATGCTGGGCAGGACCGGCCGACGACGGGAGGCGGGCGGGCAGAGCGTGCGAGGGCACGTCGATTCTCCGCGATGATTCGGGCATGACGACTGAGCGCAGCGAACCCGCCACCGACGCCGGCGAGAGAGCCATGCTGGAGGGCTGGCTCGACTACCACCGCGAAACCCTCGCCCGGAAATGCGAGGGCCTGAACGACGCCCAGCTCAGGACCGCCTCGATCGAGCCCTCCGAACTCTCCCTGCTCGGCCTCGTACGGCACATGTCGGAGGTGGAGCGCATCTGGTTCCGCAAGGTGCTGGCGGACGACGACCCGGGCCCGCTCTACTTCAGCGACGACGACAAGGACGGCGAGTTCCACCTCACCGAGGAGGACACCTGGGCCGAGGCGTACGGCACCTGGCAGCGGGAGATCGGAATCGCCCGGCGGAACGCGGCGCGCTTCGCCCTGGACGACATGTCCGTGGGCAGGAGCGGGACCACCGGCAAGCTCTTCAGCCTGCGATGGCTCTACACCCACATGATCGAGGAGTACGCGCGCCACAACGGCCACGCCGACCTGCTCCGCGAACGGATCGACGGCACCACCGGCGACTGAACCTCCGGGACGGACGCGTCGCCGGACGTTCACCCATGTGGGGCATCCTCCGCTTGTCAGCTCCCCAAATCCGGCCGGACACAGCAGAGTTGCGCGGGTGCATCGAACCACGACCACCGCAACGCTCCTGGTCACCATGGCTGTCTCGGCCGTCTCGGGCTGTGTGACCGTCCAGCGACCCCCTTCGCCCGGCGTACCGTCCGTGCCGTCCCCGGTCTCGGAGCCGCGCCCGGACGGCAGTGCCGAGCCCCAGGTGGTGCAGGCTCCGGCCCGCGAGGCACTGGAACTCATCGGCCCGTCCCGACGCCCCGCGGCTCCCCCGTCCACGCCCCGCCGGGCGGCTCCGCCGGCTCCCGCCACGGCCCCGGCGGCCCCTCCGCGCCACGTCCCCGCCGATCCGCCGCGGCGCCCTGAACCGCCGCGGCCGGATCAGCGCACCGTCCCACGGCTGCCGGCGCAGGCCGGTCCGGTGGAGACGGACGTGTGCGCCCTGGGCCGGAAGTACGGGGGGTGGCAGGCGGACAGCCCGCAGTCGGTGATCTGCAAGGACACGTACGGTCGCTGACGGCCCCGGGCAAGGCCCAGACGCACGGCCCGCCGCGAGTACGCGCCGAACACCACTCCTTGCACCGAACGCCGCTGCTTCCCCACGGAAATCCGTCAGAAGCTCCCTGGGTGTACTGCCCTGAGAGGTCAGGGCCGCTGTCGCGGCGGCCCCAGCGTCTCCCCGCCCGGCCCTCTCCGGTGGCCCGGCGTCGGTTCGGATGTCCCGCCCGACGGGCCCTCCTGGTCGAGGGTGAGTTCCAGTCGGGCGATCCCCGCCCGGATCCCGTCCCCGTAGGCATCGTCTCCGAGGACGTCCACGGTGGCACGCGCCCGGCGCAGATGGCTGCGGGCGGCCTCGGAGCGGCCGAGCTTCACGTAGTCGGCGGCGAGGTTCAGATGCAGGGAGGGGTAGAAGGCGCGCACCGCGAGCGACCGGTGGTGCTCCGCGACGCGGTCGTCGGTGAGTTCGTCGGCGGCCGACAGGGCCCGCAGATCCCAGGCGAGCTCGTCGGAGGGGTCGTCCTGGGTGTCGGCCATGTAGTGCGCGAGGGTGCAGCGGTGCAGCGGGTCGCCGTCCTCGCCGATCTCCGCCCACAGGTCCAGGAAGCGGCTGCGGGCCTCCTCCCGGTCACCTCCGTGGAAGAGCATGAGGACCTGACCGATCCTGGTCATCATCGCGTCCGCCGCCGCCTGCTCCTGTTGCTCCGCCACCGGTCGTCCTCCGCGCTCGTCCGCCGGTCACCGCCCACGCGCCGACCGTTGCCGCCTCTCCCGACGCTAACGGCAGGCACTGACAATCGAGCTCAGGCGGCCCCGCACGCCGCTGGGCCAGGCCGGTGACGGACGGACGGCCGGCGACGGACCGACGGCAACCCGCGGGTAGGCCGAGGACCGACGACGGGACGACGGCTCGGCCGACGACCGCCGCACCCGCACCCAGGTCGGAACCCGGACCCGGACCCGCGTTCAGCGGCGCCGAGCCGGATACGCCGCCGGACCTGACCTCACGTACCCCATGTATCCCGCGCCCCCGGGTCAGCCCAGATTCGGGATCCGCCAGTCGATCGGGGCGTGGCCCTGCTTGGCGACCGCCTCGTTGATCTGTGTGAAGGGACGCGAGCCGAAGAACTTCTTCGCGGACAGCGGCGAGGGGTGCGCCCCCTTCACCACGATGTGCCGCTCCTCGTCGATGAGCGGGAGCTTCTTCTGCGCGTAGTTGCCCCAGAGCACGAAGACCGCCGGGTCGGGCCGCCCGGCCACGGCCCGGATCACCGCGTCCGTGAACTTCTCCCAGCCCTTGCCCTTGTGCGAGTTGGCCTCCCCGCCGCGGACCGTGAGCACCGCGTTGAGCAGCAGGACACCCTGCTCGGCCCACGGCATCAGATAGCCGTTGTCCGGCACCGGGTGGCCGAGCTCCTCCTTCATCTCCTTGTAGATGTTGCGCAGCGAGGGCGGCGTCCGCACACCAGGGCGGACCGAGAAGCACAGGCCATGGCCCTGGCCCGCACCGTGGTACGGGTCCTGGCCGAGGACGAGCACCTTGACACTCTCGTACGGCGTCGCGTCGAGCGCGGCGAAGACCTCCTCGCGAGGCGGGTGGACGGGACCCTTCTCGCGCTCCCCCTCGACGAACTCGGTGAGCTCCTTGAAGTAGGGCTTCTGCAGCTCTTCGCCCAGGACGCCGCGCCAGGACTCGGGCAGCATGGCGGTGTCGGTCACGTCAACTTCCTCCGGTGTGCGCTCACTTCACGGCCGCAGAGTGTGCGGCCATGGGCGGCCGCGCGAGGCGCGACCACCGTCAGAGCACAGAACCTACAGGCGCCCACTGACAATCCGGCCCGACGGCGGGGTTACCAGCTGGTCTTCCAGTAGAGCTCCCACATCGCCATCATCGTCGCCGGGTCGATGGCCACCTCGGCACCGCCGATCTCCTCGTTCGCGGCCACGTGCTGCTTGCCCTGCCACAGGGGCAGCAGCCGGGCATCGTCCAGGAGGATCTGCTGGGCCGCCTCGAACTCCGCGGCCACGGCCCCGCGGTCGCTCTCCTGGCGCGACGCGGGCAGCAGCTCGTCGGTGATCTCAGGTGTGTCGTACGGGGTACCGAGCGCGTTCTGCTCGCCCACGAAGGGGGCGATGAAGTTGTCGGCGTCGGGGAAGTCCGGGAACCAGCCGCGCCCGAACACCGGGTACTCGCCCTTCTGGTACCCCTCCACGTATGTCTTCCACGGGCGGCTCTTGAGCGTGACGGTGAACAGCCCGGAGCCCTCCAGCTGCCGCTTCAGCTCCTCGAAGGCCGGCTTGGTCTGGGAACCGTAACGGTCGGACGTGTACCAGAGGGTGAGCGGGACGCGCCCGGTGATGCCGTCCTCCGCGAGGATCTGCTTGGCCTTGGCGGAGCTGGGCTCCCCGAAGTCGTTGAAGAAGCCGGTGGTGTGCCCCACCAGTCCCTTGGGGATCATGGAGTACAGCGGTTCGACGGTGTCCTTGTAGATGTTGTGGGCGAGCGCCGGACGGTCGACGACCTGGGCGATCGCCTTACGGACCGCGGGCTTCTTGGACCACGGGTCCTTGGGGTTGAACACCAGGTAGCTGATCTCGGTGGTGGGGTTCTCGAGGAGCTGGAGCCCCTGCTCCTCACCGTTGTCCTGGATGTCCACGATGTCCGAGGCGCGCAGGCCGCGGTAGATGACGTCGACGTCCTTGGCCTTGATGGCGTCGGCCACCTGGGACGACTCCTTGAAGTAGCGAATCGTGACGGCGTTGTTCCGGCGGTCCGCGATGCCCTTGTAGTTGCCGTTCCTGACGAGCTCGGCCTGCTTGCCCTCCTCGTAGGACTCCAGGCTGTACGGCCCCGAGCCGGAGATCTTGCCGTCCTTGCGGAGTTCGTCCGCGGGGTACTCCTCGGGGTCCACGATCGACATGGCGGGCGTGGAGAGCACGAAGGGGAAGGTCGCGTCGGGCTGGTTCAGATGGAAGACGACCTCACGGTCGTTCTTCGCCTCGACCCGGGAGAGGCTGCTCAGCAGGCCGGCGGGGCCGCCGTTGACGTTGATCTTCTTGATCCGGTCGATGGAGTGCTTGACGGACTGCGCGTCCAGCTTGTGTCCATCGGAGAACTTCAGCCCGTCGCGGAGTTTGCAGCTGTACACCTTGCTCGAACTGTCGGTGAAGGCGCAG
Source organism: Streptomyces sp. NPDC050704 (assembly GCF_040654355.1). Classification (NCBI taxonomy): domain Bacteria; kingdom Bacillati; phylum Actinomycetota; class Actinomycetes; order Kitasatosporales; family Streptomycetaceae; genus Streptomyces; species Streptomyces sp. NPDC050704. The sequence goes on from NZ_JBFAHW010000035.1 coordinate 29,578, forward strand.
CTCTCGGCGGCGTCGGGCTCGGGCGCGGACGCCCCGGTGGGGAAATTCAGCAGGGTCTGGTGGACGTTGCGGAACAACTCCCACGAGTTGTCCCAGGAGGCCGCCGGATCCAGTGTGCTGGGCTCACTGGTCGTCCCCACGACGATCGGCCGTCCCTCGTCGGAGGAGTCCGAGGAGAAGACGCCACATCCGGCGACCAGGGCTATGGACGTGGTCGCCCCCAAGTGCCGCAGGTATTTGTCCCGCTTGTACACGCGCACGCTCCTCGATCGCCACTACCACAAGGGTGGCCAGACGATACCGCAGCACCCGGCCGGACGTATCTTCACCCTGGCAGGGCTCTTGATCAGCGGGTATGTGCGTAACGTGATGGAACGGTGCCCTAACCTCGCGGGCCCCCGACCTGAGAGTGCCCGCGCGGATTCGGCCAGGCCGCCCGGGCACCCTCCCCCGAGCTCACGGCTCCGCGCGGGCAGCGGGAATCCGGTCGGCGTCAGCCGACCCCGGCATTCAGGAAGATGCCGCCGTCGACGACGAGCGTCTGGCCGGTGACCCAGTCCGACTGCTCCGAGGTGAGGAACGCGGCGGCACCGCCGATGTCCGACGGCACGCCGAGCCGGCCGAGGGGATAGGCCGCGGCCGCCTCCGCCTCACGGCCCTCGTACAGGGCCTTGGCGAACTGGGTCTTGACGACGGCGGGTGCGATGGAGTTGACCCGCACCCTGGGTGCGAACTCGTGCGCCAGCTGGAGCGTCAGGTTGATCATGGCGGCCTTGCTGATGCCGTACGCGCCGATGAACGGTGAGGCCGAGACGCCGGCGACGGAAGAGATGTTGACGATCGCGCCGCCGTTGTCCTTCTGCCAGGCGTGCCAGGTCCGCTGGGCGAAGCCGAGCGCCGAGACGACGTTGGTCTCGAAGACCTTGCGTGCCACGTTGAGGTCGAGGTCGGCGATCGGCCCGAACACCGGGTTCGTACCGGCGTTGTTGACCAGGAAGTCGACGCGGCCGAACGCCTCCATGGTGCGCTCGACGGCGACGGCCTGGTGGGCCTCGTCGTGGGCCTTGCCCGCGACGCCGATGACACGGTCGGCGCCGAGCTTCTCGACGGCCTCCTTGAGCGCGTCCTCGTTGCGGCCGGTGATGCACACCCGGTCGCCGCGGGCGAGGAGCGCCTCGGCGACTCCGTATCCGATGCCGCGGCTCGCGCCGGTGACGAGGGCGACCTTGCCCGAGAGTTCCACAGTGGTCATGTCCCTGTCCTCCAGCCCTAGTTGAGCGGTCCGCCGGCCACGTACAGCACCTGGCCGGAGACGAATCCGGCGGCGTCGCCCGTGAAGAAGGCGATCGCGTTGGAGATGTCGTCCGGGTTGCCGACGCGCTGGACCGGGATCTGGGTGGCGGCCGCGGCCTGGAACTCCTCGAAGCCCATACCGACCCGCTCGGCGGTGGCGGCGGTCATGTCGGTCACGATGAAGCCGGGGGCGACGGCGTTCGCGGTGACGCCGAACTTGCCGAGCTCGAACGCGAGCGTCTTGGTGAAGCCCTGCAGACCGGCCTTGGCGGCCGAGTAGTTGACCTGGCCGCGGTTGCCGAGCGCCGAGGACGAGGAGAGGTTGACGACGCGGCCGAACTTGGCGTCCACCATGTACTTCTGGACGGCGCGCGTCATCAGGAAGGCGCCGCGCAGGTGCACGTTCATGACCGTGTCCCAGTCGGACGCGCTCATCTTGAACAGCAGGTTGTCGCGGAGCACGCCCGCGTTGTTCACCAGGATCGTCGGCGCGCCGAGCTCCTCGGCGATCCGTGTCACCGCGGCCTCGACCTGCGCCTCGTCGGAGACGTCGCAGCCCACCGCGATCGCCTTGCCACCGGCGGCGGTGATCTTCTCCACGGTGTCCTTGCACGCGGACTCGTCGAGATCGATCACGGCGACGGCACGGCCCTCGGCGGCCAGTCGTACGGCGGTCGCGGCGCCGATGCCGCGCGCGGCACCGGTGACTACGGCGACGCGCTGCTCAGTGGTGGACATTGCTGGTTCTCCTCGCCCTTGAAAAGCCCTGGGAAAGCCCCGGGAAAGCCCTGGCTCGCACGGTACACCCCGCCAGTGAGCGACCGCTTAGTACCTTCAGCAGAGGTGACGCTAGAAGCCCTGGCACCCGGTGTCAACGGGCCACCCGGTGCATGTGATCCATCCCCCGACCGGCCTGTGACGCATTACCTGACCAGCAGGTCGAGCAGCCGGTCCGCCTCCGCCGCCGGATCCGCCGTGAGCCCGGTGTGCACCGGCCCGGGCTGGACGACCGTGGAGCGGGGCGCGATGGCCCAGCGGAAGCGCCGCCCCGCGTCGTCGTCCGCGGCCTGGCCCGCCGCCGCGCCGCCCGCGCAGATCCCCTCGACGGCGCCGAGAGCGGCCCGCACACCGGCCACGTCCGCGGCCGGGTCCAGCGCCCGCAGCTTGCCCTCGTCCAGATGCGTACGGGCCGCGACGAAGGACCGGGCGCGGCAGTACACCAGCACTCCGGCGTTGAAGCACTCGCCGCGTTCCACCCGCGGTACGACCCTCAGCAGCGCGTACTCGAAGACGTCCCGCTCACTCACCCGTCCGCTCACTTCTCCCCCTTGACCCGCTCGTGGATGACGGCGGCGCGCGCGAGCAGCGGCTCCGCGTACGCCTGCCGCAGGTCGTCCGCCGTGTCGAAGCCGGGTTCGCCCGCGAGCCACTCGTCGGGGATCTCGGCGGTCACCTCGGTGAGCAGCTCCTCCGTGACCAGCGGCGCCAGCTCCGCGGCGGCGGCGGCGATGTCCGGGCCGAAGGGCGCGAGGGCGTGGTCGGAGGCGTCGTACGGCCTGGCCGCGGAGGCCTGCGCGGAGGGCCAGTTGTGGTGCCAGATCATGGTGGCGCCGTGGTCGATGAGCCACAGATCGCCCTGCCACATCAGCAGGTTGGGGTTCCGCCACGATCGGTCGACATTGTTGACCAGCGCGTCGAACCAGACGACCTTCCCGGCTTCTTCCGGGCTCACCCGGTGCGCGAGGGCGTCGAATCCGATCGCCCGGGAGAGAAAGTCCATCCCGAGGTTCAGCCCGCCGCTCGACTTGAGCAATCCCTGCACTTCCTGGTCCGGTTCGCCGAGCCCGATGACCGGATCGAGCCCGATCGTGACGAGGCCGGGCACGCGCAGCCCCAGGCGACGGGCCAGTTCACCACAGACGACCTCCGCGACGAGCGTCTTGCGCCCCTGTCCCGCGCCGGTGAACTTCATGACGTACGTTCCGAGATCGTCGGCCTCGACGAGCCCCGGCAGCGAGCCGCCCTCACGCAACGGCGTGATGTAGCGGGTCGCGCTGACTTCCTTGAGCATCGCCCCAGGTTACTGGGGCGTTCCCCCGTCCACTCACGCGAAGGGATCACTTGTGACCGCCGAAGACCTGCCCCTGCAGCACGCCCGCACGAAACGCTTCTCCCTCGGCACGCCCCGCGGCTTCACCGTCTCGCCCGACGGCGACCGCGTGCTCTTCCTGCGCACCGCGAGCGGCCGCTCCACGACGGCCCGGCTGTGGCTCCACGAGGACGGCGAGGAGCGGCTCCTCGCCGATCCGCTCGCCCTCGGCGACGACGGAGAGATCCCGGAGGCCGAGCGGATCCGCCGCGAACGGGCGCGCGAGACGACCGGCGGAATCGTCTCGTACGCCACCGACGCGGCGGTCCGCCTGGTCGTGTTCGCGCTTTCGGGCGCCCTCTGGGTTGTGCGCACGGACGAGGGCGTACCGCGCCTGATCCGTACCGCGGGCCCGGTCGTCGCCCCGCGCCCCAGCCCCGACGGCTCCCGCATCGCGTACGTGAGTGACGGTGCCCTCCGCGTCGTACGCGCCGACGGCACGGCCGACCGCGCGCTGGCCAGGCCGGAGACCGCGGAGGTGACGTACGGCCTGTCCGACCACGTCTCGTCCGAGTCGCTGAACCGTTCCCGGTCCTTCTGGTGGTCGCCGGACGGGGACGCCCTGCTGGTGGTCCGGGTCGACAACTCGCCGGTCCAGCGCTGGTACATCAGCGACCCGGCGGACCCCACCCGCCCGCCGCGCTCGGTCCGCTACCCGGCCGCCGGCACCGCCAACGCGGAGCTGTCGCTGCACATGGTCGGACTCGACGGCGACCGTGTCGACGTGCGCCTGCCCAAGGAGGCCGATTCGCATCCGGCCGGCGAGTGGACCGACGCCGCCTTCGAGTACGTCGTGCAGGCGGGCTGGGGCGACACCGGCCCCTTCGCCGTCGTGCAGACCAGGGACCAGCGCTCGGCGTATCTGCTCCGGATCGAGCCGTCGACCGGTTCGACCACGAGGCTGCACCACCAGCGGGACGCCGCCTGGCTGGAGTTCGTGCCCGGAACACCGGCCCCCATGGCCGGCACCGGGCTAGTCGTCACCACCCAGGAGGAGATCCGCGGACTGCTGATGACCGGCAGCGGGGTCCGCACCCCCGAGGACATGTACGTCCGCGAGCTGCTCGGTGTCGTGGGCGAGCGGCTCTTCTTCACGGCGAGCCAGGAGCCGACCGAGGCCCACGTCTGGTCGTACGACCCGGAGAACGGCTTCGCGCGGCTGACCGACGAGCCGGGCGTGCACACCGCCGCCGTCGGCGGCGACACCGTCGTGCTGGACAGCCGGACGCTCGACGGCCAGACGGTGACCGTACTGCGGGCCGGCGAACCGGCCGGGCGGATCCAGGTGCTGACCGAACGGCCCGTGACCGAACCGCGCCCCCGCTTCCTGACCCTCGGCGAGCGCGAACTGCGAGCGGCGCTGTACCTGCCGAAGGAGTACGAGCCCGGAGCGGGCCGCCTCCCGGTGATCGTGCACTCGTACTCGGGGCCCGGCCTGCAGACCGTTGTGCGGGCGACCGCCTGGCATCACGCCGTGAACCAGTGGTTCGCCGACCAGGGCTTCGCGGTGCTGACCGTCGACGGGCGCGGCACTCCCGGGCGCGACCGGGCCTGGGAGACCGCCATCCACGGCGACCAGTTGACGCCCGTGGTCGAGGACCAGGCGGACGCCGTACGCGCGGCGGCGGAGCTCTTCCCGGAGTTGGACACGAGCCGGGTGGCCATCCGCGGCTGGTCCTTCGGGGGCTACCTGGCGGCCGGGGCCGTGCTGCACCGGCCGGACGTCTTCCACGCGGCCGTGGCGGGTGCGGCGCCGACCGATCTGCGGCTGTACGACACGCACTGGAAGGAACGCTTCCTGGGGCATCCGGACGTCCAGCCGGAGAACTACGAACGCTGCTCCCTGGTGGCGCACGCGCACAAGCTCACACGTCCGTTGATGCTCACCCATGGGATGGCCGACGACAATGTGGCGTCGGCACACATGCTGCGGTTCTCGGCGGCGCTGCTCGCGGCGGGCCGGCCGCACACGGTGCTCCCGCTGCCCGGTGCGACCCACCTGGTCACACAGGAAGGCGTGATAGACACCCTGCTCCGGCTGGATCTCGATTTCATCAAGAAGTCGCTGAACCGTGGCACCGCCTGAACTGCGCGGCTGACGTACCCGTACCCCTTGTTGGATCAACGCACGACCGCACGTCCACAAAAAAGCATATCTGTACATCTGCACATCTGTGGAAGGGACCGCCACTATGTCCAGCGAATCGCTTCAGCCTGCGCCGACGCTCTGCCGTCGCACTCTCCTGGCGGCACTGGGAGGGGCCGGGCTCGCCGCCACGCTGACCGCGTGCGGGGGCTCCGACGACAGCTCGTCCGGCTCCGCCGGCTCATCGGAATCCTCCGGCTCGGGCTCCTCCGGCTCTTCCGGCGGTGAAGCGCTGGCCAAGACCAGCGAGATCCCGGAGGGCGGGGGCAAGGTCTTCGCGGACCAAGGCGTGGTCGTCACCCAGCCGACGGCCGGCGACTTCAAGGCCTACTCGACCGTGTGTCCGCACCAGAAACAGCGGGTGAACAGTGTGGACAACGGCGTCATCACCTGCCCCGCCCACGGCAGCCAGTTCAGCGTCACGGACGGCAGCGTCGAGAAGGGGCCCGCGACCAGTGGACTGACCGCCGCGAAGGTCATGGTCGATGGAGACTCGATCATGCTCATGTGATCCTGCGCGGACGTTTGAGACAGGCCAGCACCTCGTCCGTGGTGGTGACGGTGGCCACCAGGGCGAGCGTGTTGCGGATCATCGCGGGGGTGTAGTCGGAGGGCACCCCCGCGATGGCGTCCCTGGGCACGACGACGGTGTAGCCGCGGTTCACGGCGTCGAACACGGCGTTGGGGACGGCCACATTGGCCGAGACGCCCGTGACGATGAGTGTGCGGCAGCCGAGGTTGCGCAGCAGCGCGTCGACGTCGGTGCCCGCGAGGGGCGACAGTCCGTGCAGCCGGCGTACGACGAGATCCTCGTCGGCGACCTCGATGGGCGGCGCGACGCGTACCGCGGCCGTCCCCGTCAGCTGCCGCACCGGCAGGCGTTCGGCAGCGCGGAACAGCCGGGCGTTGTGGTTGGCGCCCCTCCCGTCGGGACGGCGCTCGGCGATCGCGTGGATCACCTGGACGCCGCTCTCGTGGGCGCCGGCGACGAGCCGGGCGACCTGGGCGAGCGCGCCCGAGGCACGGGCCTCCTCGGCGAGTTCGGGCAGCGCGCTGTCCGGACCGACGACCCCCTGCTGGCACTCTACGGTCAGCAGGACCGTGGTCACGGGGTCGAGGAGTTCGCTGAGCTCTTCGTACGACGGCATGGCTTCCCCCTGGCGCGGTGGCCGGTGAGCGTAGCCAGCATTGCGCGTGAACGGAAGACGGCTCATGCTTTCCTGACGCCTAGTCAGAAACGAGGGCACACATGGCCGTTACCCAGCGCCGAGGCCGAAGGATCATGATGACCCCGGGGGAACTGGACGAGTTCCTCACCACCCAGCGCTCCTGCCGCGTCGCGACCGTGTCGACCGACGGCGCCCCGCACGTGAGCACGCTCTGGTTCGCCTGGGACGGCAGGTCGCTCTGGCTGTACTCGATCACCCGCAGCAAGCGGTGGGCCGACCTGCGACGCGATCCGCGGATCGCCGTGGTGGTCGACACCGGCGAGGAGTACGGCGAGCTGCGGGGGGTCGAGTTGTCGGGCACCGTCGAGTTCGTCGGCGAGGTCCCGCGTACGGGCGAGCCGTGCCCCGAACTCAACGCGGTGGAGCGGCTGTTCGCCCGCAAGAACTTCGGCCTGGACGAGACGCCGCACGACGGACGGCACGCGTGGATGCGGCTCACGCCGGCGGCCGTCGCGTCGTGGGACTTCCGCAAGCTCGCTTCCCCGTGAGAGGAAGGGCGGCGAAAGTGAGGTGAGACGGGGCCGGCCTACTCGACCGCACCTCCCGCCGAACGCAACGCCTCCACCGCTGCCCTGATCGACGGCCGGCGGTCCGCGTCCGCGCGCCACACCGCGTACACATCCCTGCTGACGCGGGGCCGCACCGGCACGGTGCGCACGCCGGCCGGCATGGGATCGCGCCCGAGCCGGGGCGCCACGCACACGCCGAGTCCCGCCCCGACGAGGGCGAGCTGGGTGTGGTGCTCCTGCGCGCGGTGGGCGATCACCGGCTCGATCCCCTTGGCCCGCAACGTGAGCATCAGCCACTCGTGGCAGAACTCGCTCTCCCCCCAGGTGATCCACTCGTCCTCGGCGAAGTCTTCGAGGTTCACCGAGTCGCGGTCGGCGAGCGGATGACCGGCGGGCATCGCCAAATCCGCGGGGTCGTCGAGGAGTGAGGCCTTGACGAGCCCTTCGGGCACGGGCAACGGCTTGTTGTACCAGTCCAGTACGACAGCCAGGTCGAGGTCCCCTCGGAGCACCCCGGCGACACCGGCCTCGGGCTCCAGCTCCCGCGAACGGACGCACAGCCCCGGGTGCTTCGCCCGCAGCTCGGCGAGCGCGGCGGGAAACAGCCCGCGCGCGGCGGTCGGGAACGCTGAGATCCGCAACTCCCCGACCACCTGGCCGCGTTGCGCCTCCAGGTCGGACTGGGCCAGCTCGACCTGGGACAGAATGCGCGCCGCATGGTCGGCGAGCAGCCGTCCCGCGTCGGTGAGCCGCACCCCTCGCCCGTTCTTGGCGAGGAGCTGCTGCCCCACCTCGCGCTCCAGTTTGGACATCTGCTGGGACACGGCCGAGGTGGTCACGTGCAGCCCCTCGGCCGCGCCACTGACCGAGCCGTGCCGGGCGAGGGCGTCGAGCGTGCGCAGGCGCTCCAGGTTCAACATGTAAGCAATACTACGAGATACCGCTCGACAAATCTCGCTTGTGCTACGAGATCGTCTCCGCCATCGTGGCTCCCATGAGCGCCGTCACCGAGCCCCGTATCTCTCCGGCCCCGCCCCTCTCCCCCGCATCGCGCCGTCACCCCGCCCGCGACTGGCGTGTCCGCTTCGGCGTCCTGACGCTGATCTGGGGCTTCAGCTTCCTCCTGATCAAGGTCGGCACGCAGGGGTACGCGCCCTTCCAAGTGACGCTCGGGCGGCTGGTGTTCGGCACCCTGGTGCTCGCGGTCGCGATGGTCTGGAAGCGGGAGCGGCTGCCTCGCGGGGCCCGGACCTGGGTGCATCTCACGGTCTCGGCGTTCCTGATCAACGCCCTGCCCTGGTCGCTGTTCGCGTACGCCGAGCTGACGATCCCGTCCACGCTGGCGGGGATATGCAACGCGACCTCGCCACTGTGGGGCATGACCCTGTCACTGGTCGCCCTCTCCGAGGACCGGCCCACCCGGCGCCGGGTCGCCGGTCTCGGCATCGGCTTCCTCGGTGTGCTGACCGTCCTGGGCGCCTGGCAGGGCTTCCACGGCCTGGATGCGGCGGGCATGGCGATGGCGCTGCTGGCCTCGCTCAGCTACCCGGTCGGCTGGATCTACGTCCGCCGCACACTGGCCGGCTCCAGCCATTCGAACCTGTCACTGAGCGGCGCCCAACTGCTGCTGGGGACCGCCCAGTTGGCCGTGGTCACACCACTGTTCACCACGCTGCCGACCCGACTCGCGGTGGTTCCGCTGCTCGCGATCGTCGCGCTCGGTGTCCTGGGCACGGGCGTCGCCATGCTGGTCCAGTACGGCCTGGTCGCCGAGATCGGCCCGACGACGGCCCAGATGGTCACGTACTTCATCCCGGTCATCGCCACCGCCGCGGGCGTCGCGATCCTCGGCGAGTCGCTGAGCTGGTCGACGCCGGTGGGCGCGGTCATCGTGCTGGCGGGTGCGGCGCTCACCCAGTCGAGGCCCAAGGCTTCGACGTAACCCCACCGCCCGGATACTTCGGATCACCGCACCCCGACTCACACGTGAGTCAGACGTAACGCCGCTCGGGCGCCGATCCGACAGCCGTGGCGACCGTGTCAGCGACCGCCCCGACCTCGTGCGGTTCCAGCGTCGACACGGTGATCCGCAGCCCGGGCGGCGCGCTCATCCGGAAGCGGGCGCCGGGCGCGACGGCCCAGCCGGCGTGCAGCAGCCGCGCGACGGCCCCGGTCTCGTCCGGCACCGGCACCCACACGTTCATCCCGCTGCGCCCGTACGCCGCGACACCGCGCTCCGCGAGCGCGCCGATGAGCGCGTCCCGCCGCTGCCCGTACACCGCCGCCACGGCTCGCGCGTCCACCGCACCGCTCGACCACAGCTGCACGACGGCCCGTTGCAGCAGCCGGCTCACCCACCCAGGACCCAGCCGCTGCCGCCCCTGCACCCGGTCCAAGGTGACGGAGTCGCCCGTGAGCACGGCCAGCCGCAGATCGGGCCCGTACGCCTTGGCGACCGAGCGGGTGAAGGCCCAGTGCCGGGTGACCCCCGCCAGCGGGTGCAGGGGCAGGTCGACGATGCGATAACCGTGGTCGTCCTCGATGAGCAGGGTCTGCGGGTACTCCGCGAGGACGGAACGCAACGCACGCGCTCGCGTGGCGCTCACCGCCGCGCCGAGCGGGTTCTGCGCCCGGTCGGTGACGATCAGGGCACGCGCCCCCGCCGCCAGTGCGGCTCGTACGTCGTCCGGCAGCGGCCCGTCGTCGTCGACGCCGACCGGCACCGCCCGCAGCCCGAGCGACGGCACCAGATCGAGCACACTGCGCCAGCCGGGATCCTCGACGGCGACCGCGTCCCCGGGTCTGAGATGGGCGGCCAGCACGCGCTGCATGGCGTCGAGCGAGCCCGAGGTGACCACGACCGGCCCGTCCGGCACGCCGTCCGCATCCAGGTCCGCGCGCGCGATCCGCGCCAACTCCGGTTCCACGGCGGCCTCTCCGTAGAGCACCGGCTCGCGGTCCGCGTACGCGGCGGCCTCCGCGAACGCCTCGGCCAGCGCGGGCAACAGGGCCGGATCCGGATTGCCGTCGGACAGGTTCCGCACCCCGGCCGGCACATCGAGCCGCGACAGCTCACGGGCCGTGGTCACCGGCTTGGGCCGTACGCGACTGCCGCGCCGGCCCGCCGTCTCGATGACCCCGCGCTCCCGCAGGGTGCGATACGCGGCCGCGACGGTATTGGGATTCACGCCCAGTCGGCCCGCCAACTCCCGCATGGGCGGAAGCAGTTGACCGGGCTCCAGCTCCCCCGCGCCCACCGCACCCTCGACGCTCGCCGCAATCTCGGCTGCACGCTTGCCCTCGATCCGATACTCTCCTAGCACAAAGTACAGTATGCACTAGTGCAATAAGCCGCGCAAGGTGAACGGCGTACCCGCAAGACGCATACGCGAGAACAGACCGCAACGGAGACCTGGAGAACGCCATGACGGAGACGGCCGCCCCGCATCCCGCCACGTACACCCCGACCGACCGCACCATCCCCACCCGTTCCGCGAAGCGCGCCGCGTACGACCACGAGATGGTGCACTCGATCCTCGACGAGGGGTACGTCTGCCACCTGGGCTTCGTCCGGGACGGGTCGCCGGTCGTGCTGCCCACGCTGTACGGCCGGGTCGGCCGGCACCTCTACCTGCACGGCTCGACGGGTTCGCGCCCGCTCCGGATGGCGGGCCAGGCGGACCCGGGTCTGCCGGTCTGCGTCACCGTGACGCATGTGGACGGTCTGGTGCTGGCCCGCTCGGCCTTCCACCACTCGCTCAACTACCGCTCGGTGGTGGTGCACGGCATCGCCCACCAGGTGACGGACCCGGAAGAGAAGCGGGAGGCCCTGGACGCGCTGGTCGACCAGGTGGTGCCCGGCCGGTCGGACGACTCCCGGCCCGCCAACGCCAAGGAGCTGGCCGCCACCGCCGTACTCCGCCTCGACCTCGCCGAGGTCTCCGCCAAGCTGCGCACCGGCGGTCCGAACGACGAGCCCGAGGACCTCGGCCTGCCGCACTGGACCGGCGTCCTCCCCGTCCGCAAGGGATACGGCACCCCGGTCCCGGCCGACGACCTGGCCCCCGGCATCGGCATACCGGACTATCTGGCGGTGCTCTGAAATCCCAGTACGCGAATGTCACGCCGGATGAAATCCAGGACCGCGTTGTGGCCGAACTCGTCACGAGAGGCGGTCCGGGTGACGCGGCGGCGCGGGAGCACCGGCTGCGGTGGCGCGCGGCCGGTGACGCCGGGGCGGCGCCGGACTCCTCGGCGGTGACCCGCCGGGTGGGCCCTACGGGGTGGGGCCCACCCGGCCGGTACCGGCACAACCCGCCGGAGCAGTCCACCGGAGCAGCCTGTCGGCAGTCCATCGGAGCAGCCCGCCTGAACAGCCGGCCGAAGGGGCCCGTCAGAGCACCGCCGGCTCCTCCTCCCGCGCCCTCCGCACGTTCCCCGCATCCCTTGTCTCCGCGACCGCGAGCCCCGCGACCGACCCGAGCATCAGCAAGGTGCCCATGACGGTCGCCGCGGTCAGCCGTTCGCCGAGCAGTCCGACGGCCAGCACCGCCGCGCTCACCGGCTCGATGAGCATGATCACGGAGACGGTGGCCGAGCGGACGACGGCGGCGCCGGCGAAGTACAGGGCGTAGGCGAGAGCGGTCGGGACCGCGGCGATGTACGCCAACAGCGCGACGGCCTGGGCAGGTTCGGCGGTGTGCGGTACCAAACCCTCGGCCATACCGAAGGGCAGCAGGCACAGGGCCGTGACGGCGAACGCGCCCACGGTGGTGGCGGAGACGTCGGCGTCACCGCCACGCCCCCACCACCGGGTCAGCAGCGTCATCACGGAGTACCCGACGGCGGACAGGACCGCGAGCACGACACCCCACGGCCGGACCGTCGTGCCCCCGCTGCCCAGGACCAGCACCACGAGCCCGGCGAGGGCCCCGGCGACGGCGGCGACACCGCCGCGCCCGAGCCGCTCCCCCATGGCCAGCCGCGCCCCGAGCGCGATGAGCACGGGCCCCGCGCCGAGGGTGACGACGGTGGCCACGGCCAGTCCGGTGGCTTCGACGGCGGCGAAGTACGCGGTCTGGAAGACGGCGAGCGCCAGACCCGTGACACCGGTCCGCAGCAGCCTCGTTCGAAGGGGAAGGCGAAGGCGAAGGTTCCGGCGCGGGTTCGGGCGTTCGGTGGAGCGCGGCCGGCGCCGCAGCGGCCGAACGGCGAGCAGTAGGACGAGCCCGGCCGCGCAACGCCAGAAGGACAGGGCGACGGGACCCATGTCGCTCACGCGGTAGACGAGCGAGGCGGCCGCGCCCGCGGTGCCCCAGGCGGCGCCGGCGACGGTCAGATAGAGGAGGCCTCGCCCGACGGGCAGGCCGGAAACAGCATTCGACACGTGTTCTCTCCGCAGATGCACAGAAGTTCGCTGAAGGACCGCGTCGCGCTGCGTGCGTCGTGCCTACGGGCACAGGGCACGTCAGTACGGAAGGTCCTCGGACTTCGTCTGCGGGCAGCACCGTTCCGCCCGGCCGGTCGCCGGGCAGGGGTTCCGGAGGGCCCGCCTCAGGCGGCCGGAGGCGGCAGAACGCGCGCGTCGGAATGCATGATCGACAGCCTAGGTGGCGCTGCCCCGGGCCGACAACTCCCTTTCGGCGTCGCCTCCGCCGCTCGCCACGGCCGTCTTCGGGGCCTTGGCGGGCGTCGACGACTGCGCGATGAACGCGCCGCACAGGACCACCGCGCCGCCGACGATCTGCGGCGTCGACAGGTGCTCCCCGAGCAGTACCCAGGCGAGCACGGTCGCGATGACCGCTTCGAGACAGGCGACGACGCCGGCCACCTGCGGCGAGAGCCGGCGCACGGACAGCACACCGGTCATGTAGGCGACGACGGTCGCGATCAGCACGATCCAGCCCAGCAGCAGCGAGGCCGCGACGGACGTGCCGTCCATGTCGGCGCTGCCCCGCAGGACCGACCAGTCCATCCCCCACGGCCGGGCGACGGCCGTCAGGACGAGCGTGCCGACGAGCAGCCCGTACGCGATGACGCCGAGCGGGTCGGGGGCTTCCTCACCGGCGTCGCCGCCGTGGTCGGACAGGACGAAGTAGCCGACCTGGCAGCAGGCCGCGCCGAGCGCGAGGAGCAGTCCCAGGGCGTCGAAGCTCAGCCCGGACCACACCTCGACGACGCAGGCGAGGCCGCCGACGGCGAGTACGACGCCGAGGGCCGCGGCACGCGTCACCGGCCGCCGCTGCACGAACCGCACCCAGCCGAGGACCAGCGCCGGCGCCAGGTACTCGACGAGCAGCGCGACCCCGACAGGAATCCGGGAGATGGCGGCGAAGTAGCAGGCCTGGACACCGGCCACGGCAAGCAGTCCGAACCCGGCGAGCAGCGCGGGGCGTCGGCGCAGCAGTCCCCGGTGGCGCACGGCCAGCGGCAGCATCAGCAGAGCGGCACCCGCGACGCGCAGCCACACCACGTGAAGCGGGTCGAGCCCCGCCTCGATCAACGGCTTGGCTGCGACACCTGATCCCCCGAAGGCGACCGCCGACATGAGCGCGAGGCCTAGTCCGACGCCCCTCCCCCGGTTGCCCTGACTGCTCTCAGACGTATGCACCGCCACATGATGGCAGGCGAAGACATGAGCGTCACCCGCAATGACACCTGTCTCAACGATTGGACGCACCGACGCCGGCACACCCGTGGGCGCGCCTCCTGTACACATCTTCCGAGACGGGCGCCCGGCCCGTCTCAGGCCTCTATGCCCCGCCCCGCCGCGGTCTCGATCCGCGCCAGCAACGCCGGTACGTCCGCCCCCGCGCGACCCAGCACCTCCACGGCCCGCGACTCGGGATCGGCGACGATCGCCGCGAGCAGGTCGACTTCGACCGCGAGTTCGGCACCCCGCCGCACGGCCCGCTCGTACGCGGCCTCCATGGCGCCGGCCGCCACCGGCGACCACCCGCTCTCGGTCACGGTCGGCACGGCACCGGAGTCCTCGACGGAGCTCTGCCAGCGCAGTCCGTAACCGATGCTGCGCTGGACGAGATAGCCGAGCAGCCGTACGACCTGCGGGTCACTGTCGAAGAGCGCGCGGACCTCGGGGTCGGACTCCAGAAGTGAGTGCAGCAGATGGGCCGTGTCGATCTGCCGGTCCCCGTCCCGCAGCGCGCGCCGACGCGCGCCGGCGACCACCGCGGCCAGCTCCTCGGTGAGCCGGGCCTCGATGTCCACGCGGATCGGCCCACGCTCGGCGGCCTGCTGGTGCGGAATACGGGGTTGCACATCCCCTACCCCATCAGGCCCTTCGCGTCCGGTCATCCCCGCCGGGAAGCATTTTCACGTCCAACACAGGGTGGGCTCTCCTCCCTGGCTCCTCCTCCTTACGGATGACATCACGCCGTTCTCCCCTACGGGCGCGCACCGTCCCGCCCCGCGCTCCACGCGCAACCACATGGCTCCGGCGCTCGTCCACTGAGACATGGAGAGCAGGTGCTGGCTGGTGGCCCTGCCGGCGGTCGACGGCAGGCAGTACGTGTACCGGGTGTACGCACCCGAGGACGCACTGCTCGCCGACCTGTTCTGGGAAGCGTGGCACTGCCACGACGAAGGGCCCTTCCCGCGCGCGTGGGACCTGTTCGACGCGGCGGAAATAGAGCAGGTCGCCTGAACCCCCGCTCCCCTTTTCTCTCCCCCACACTTTCTGACGGTTCATCAGTATTGAATGTTTCAGGCCCTGAGGCTACGTTCCGCGACACCGTAGCTGCGCTCGGCGCAGCGCCCGAGACGAAAGGGTGGTCGCATGGCCGAAGTCAGCGCGGAGGCACGGATCGAGGCGCCCGCCGAGAAGGTCTGGGCACAGCTCACGGACTTCTCCTCGTACGGCGAGTGGAACTCCACCCACACCAGCTTCCCGAAGGGCGGCCCCGCGGCCCTCGAAGTGGGCGGAACCTTCGAGGAGAACATGAAGCTCATGGGGTTCCCGGCCGAGGTCGAGTGGACGATCGAGGAACTGGAGACGGCCCGCACGCTCGCGATCCGCGGCAAGGGCCCGATGGCCGTGACCGTCGCCACGCGCTACACGCTGACCCCCGAAGGCGAGGCCACGACGGTCCGCATCGACGGCGAGTTCACCGGCGCCGCCGTCTCCCTGATGGCGGGCAAACTGAAGGACTCGGCGACGGCGGCCCTCAACGAGTCCCTGCGCAAGCTGGCCGGGCTGGTGGCCTAGAGCGGCCGACCCCCACACGCGCCAAGGGGGGTACTTCGAAGTCGAAGTACCCCCCTTGTCTGCGGGCCATCAGTCCTCGTCGGCGAGGATCAGATACAGCTTCTTACGCGCATCGTTGATGACGGACAGCGCCTTCTCGCGCTGCTCCTTGCTACCGGTCTTCCAGACCTGCCCGAACGCCTCCATCAGACCGAAGCCGGCCTGCCGGATGTCGCTCAACGCCTCCCAGTCGACCCCGCGCCCGGCATCTTCCCAGGGCACGTCGGGACCTTCGTCGGCCGCGACGCGGCCCGCCTCGGTGAGCGAGAACAGCTTCTTGCCGCCCTCGGTCGCACTGACGATCAGGCCCTCGTCCTCCAGCAACTGAAGGGTGGGGTACACCGAACCGGGGCTGGGCTTCCACGCCCCGCCACTGCGCTCGGCGATCTCCTGGATCATCTCGTAGCCGTGCATGGGCCGGTCCTTGAGCAGGGCCAGGATCGACGCGCGTACGTCGCCGCGCCGCGCCCTGCCCCGCGGTCCGCCCCGGCCTCCGCGCCCGCCCCAGGGGCCCGGGCCGAAGCCGGGACCACCGAAACCGGGCCCGAAGGGACCGAAGGCGGCACGCCGCCCCTCAAAACCGCCCCGGCCGTGCTGGCCGGGTCCACCGTGTCCACGTCCGGGACCGGGGCCGAAGCCCGGTCCGAATTCTTCTCCGTGGGAACGCATCGCAATCACTCCATTCCATCGTTGATCGGTCGCGATGCGTCAACGATATATCGGAATAGCTCGCAAGACAAGGCTCCGCTCCCGGCCCACCAGCGGGCCGACGAATGCGGTGACCGGTCCACCCACCCCGAATTGGCCTTGGCCTGCGTCTTTGTTCAGCGTCTAGCGTCGGCCTCATGCGGATTCGAATCGTGGACGCCTTCACCGACCGCCCCTTCGCCGGCAACCCGGCCGGGGTCCTCCTCCTCGACGCCTTCCCGGAAGACGCCTGGCTCCAGAACGTGGCCCTGGAGGTCAACCACGCCGAGACGGCTTTCGCCCACCCGCTGCCGGAGGGCGGCGAGGCCGACTGGGCGTTGCGCTGGTTCACCCCGGCCGCCGAGGTCGCGATGTGCGGTCACGCGACGCTCGCCACCGCACACGTACTGGCCACCACGGGAGCCGCCGAGGGCCCGGTACGGTTCGCGACCAGGAGCGGCGTGCTCATCGCCACCCCGCACGACGACGGCTCCATCACGCTGAACTTCCCGACCGCGCCCCTCACCCCGGTCGAGGTCCCGCAGGGCCTCGCCGAGGCCCTGGGCGCCGAGCCGCTCACCACCCACGACACCGGCCCGAACGTCGGAGACCTGCTGATCGAGCTCGCCGACGAGAAGACCGTCCTGGGCCTGACCCCCGACCTCAAGACCCTCGCCCGCCACTCCGAGCGCGGCGTCATCGCCACGGCCCGCGCCGAAGACCCCTCCCAGGGCTACGACTTCGTGTCCCGTTGCTTCTTCCCGAACGTCGGCGTCGACGAGGACCCGGTCACCGGCAGTGCCCACACCGCCCTCGCCCCCTTCTGGTCCGAGCGCCTCGGCCGCACCGACCTCACCGGCCTGCAGGCCTCACGCCGCTCCGGCCGCGTCCGCACCGGGCTCCGAGGCGACCGCACACTGCTCACCGGCCGCGCGGTCACCGTCATCGAGGGCGACCTGCTCGCGTGAACAGCACGAAGGGGGCGTACGAGATTTCCGTACGCCCCCTTCGCCCGCACCAGGTCAGGCGGTGGGCAGCCAGCCGACCTTCCCCGCCAGCAGCGCGTACCCGACGAACGCCCCGATGTCGAGGAGCGAGTGGGCGACCACCAGCGGTCCGACGCGGCCCCAGCGGCGGTACAGGTAGACGAAGACCAGGCCCATCACCATGTTGCCGATGAATCCGCCGATGCCCTGGTAGAGGTGGTACGAGCCGCGCAGCACCGAGCTGCCCATCAGGGCGGCGACCGGTGTCCAGCCCAACTGGTCGAGGCGGCGCAGCAGATACCCGACGACGATGACCTCTTCCAGAACCGAGTTCTGGATCGCGGAGAGGATCAGCACCGGGTACTTCCACCACACCTCGGGCAGCGCCTCCGGCACGACGGTGAGGTTGAAGCCGAGCCCGCGGGCCGCCAGGTAGAAGGCGATGCCCGAACTGCCGATCACCGCGGCGATCCCGGCGCCCCGGGCCAGGTCCGGCCACGGACGGGTGCGGTCGAAACCGATCGTGCGCAGCCCTTTGCCCTCGCGCAGCAGGAAGTGCGCGACGAGGGCGACCGGCACCAGTGCGGAGGCGATGCCGAACAGCTGCCATGCCAGATCGAGCCACGGACGGCCCGGCGCGGCCGAGGCGTTGAGCGTGGCGGCCTGGTCCTTCAGACCTCCCGGTTTCGTGACCGACCCGACAAAACTGATCAGTGCGGAAACTCCGCTCGCCCCGAGCGACACCCCCAGCACGAGCAGCGTCTCGTCGCGGAAGATCCGCCGCGTCGGCCGCCCTTCGGGAAAAGAGTCGGCCACCGGCCCCGCCTCCGACTGCACTCCTGCCTCCAGTTGAGTAATCCCGCCTCATCCCCATCCTCGCCCCGCTATGGTCTCGAAAGAAGTTGCGAAGATCATGCGCGACAGGCCGTCGGGGGACGGGCACCGTACGGGGTGTACCCCCACACCATGCCTTCGGCCGTTTCACGGCTCCGGGCTCGGCCAGGGAGGGACATCACCGCCATGGGACGTCACAGCTTGCCCGACGGGTTCCGGACGCGTGGCACCGGCCCCCGGCCGCCCGTGCGGCGCCGCAACGTGGCGATCGTGGCGGCCCTCCTGCTCGTCGCCGCCGCGGGCACGGCGGCCGCGGTCGACGGCGGTCTGCTCTTCTTCGGCCGCTCCTGCGAGGACAGCGCGCCGCTCCTGAGGATCGCCGCCGCGCCGGGCATCGCGCCCGCGCTCAAGGAGGCCGCCGACTACGCCCGCGACAACGAGGTGACGTCCGCGGGCGACTGCCTGGACATCAGTGTGAGCGCGCGGGAGCCGTACAAGGTCACGGACGCCCTGAGGTCGAGGGAGAAGAGCGCCACCGACTTCGAGGTGTGGGTGCCGGACTCGGGCGTATGGGTCAACCAGCTCGCGGCGGACGCCAGGTCGACTCCGGTGACGCCCATGGGCAACGTGGCCCTGTCACCCGTCGGCGTCGCCATGATCCCGACGGCCGCGAAGTCTCTCGGGTGGCCCGACAGGACGTACACCTGGGCCGAGTTGGCCGGCACGACAAGCGATCAACTGAAGCTCGGCGGGGGTGACCCGTCGCACAGTGCGACCGGTCTGCTCGCCCTGACCCAGCTCGCCCACGCCACGGACGAGGCGAAAGACGCCGAGACCGCGGCGGCGGCCATGGCCAAGACCCTCTCGCGGCGCACCTCGGACAGTGACGGCCAGGTCCTGGACACCCTGCCGCGCGACCTCTCCGTCACCGAACAGGAGAACCCGAAGCGCAACCAGGCGCTGATCCTCTCCGAGCAGGCGGCGTTCGCCTACAACGCGTCGGCGGACAGCGGCGACGACCTCGACCTCTTCTACCCCGCGGACGGATCGCCACGGCTCGACTTCCCGTTCGCGCTGATCGACGAGCCCACCCTGACGACCGACGAGAGCTGGGCCGCACTGCGGTTCATGAGCCTGCTCGGCGAGTCCGGCGGGCGGAAGATCCTGGAGCGGCACGGCTTCCGTACGGACGACGACGACACCTCGGACCGACTGGTCACGCAGGCGGGCGGCCGCGCCCCGCAGCCGTACCGGGAGGTGCCGGCGGAACCGGTCTCGGACAAGGAGATCGAGGAGACCCTCGGCATGTGGACGATCACCGTGCAGAACGCCCGGCTCACCACGGTCGTCGACGTCTCCGCGTCCATGGCGGAGCCGGTGCCCGGCACCCGCAGATCCCGTATGGACGTGACCAAGGCGGCGCTGCTGCAGGCCCTGACCACCTTCACCCCGGAGGACGAGGTCGGGCTCTGGAAGTTCTCCACGAAGCTCGACGGCAAGCTCGACTACCGCGTCCTCGTACCGACCGCGCGGATCGGCGACCGCGAGGACGACGGCACCCGGCGGGACCGGCTGTCGGCGGCCTTCAGCGGCCTGAAGCCGGTCCCGGACGGCGCGACCGGCCTGTACGACACCACCCTCGCCGCGTACAAGGCGGCCGTGGCCTCGTACGGGAGCGGGAAGTTCAACGCGGTCGTGCTGCTGACCGACGGTGTGAACCAGGACCCGGGAAGCATCTCGCGCGCCGACCTCGTCACCGAGCTCCAGCGGCGCACCGACCCCGAGCGTCCGGTGCCGCTGATCGCGGTCGCCGTGGGCCCGGAGGCCGACAAGGACGAGCTCGCCGAGATCGCGGAGGCGACCGGCGGCTCGGGCCACCAGGTCACCGACCCGTCCCAGATCCACTCGGTGATCCTCAAGGCCGTCGTGCGGGCGGGCCGCCAGAACTGATCACCGCGGGACGGCAGGTTCCGGTAACCCGACGGGCCAGGTGTGCACCGGCTCGCCGAGGTGCATCAGCTCGCAGTACCGCTTCGTCGTGGCCGCCAGTGCCACGTCCCGCCCCATGCCGCTCTCCAGGGCCCGGTGGAAGGTCCTGGACTGCCAGGTGGCCCCGTTGACCCGCCGCTTGCAGCGCTCCTCGATCACGCCGAGGTACAGGTCCCGGTCGGCCGGCTCCACGCCCCACGCGTCCAGGCCCGCAGCCGCGAGCGGCAGCAGTTCGTCCTGTACGAGCTGCACCGCGGGCAGCCGCGTGGTCCCGCCGTGCCTGCCGCGCCGGGGCCACTCCAGGCTCGCCTCGATGCCGTACCGGCAGGCCCGGTCGAAGTTGGCGGCCGCGGCCTCGAAGGGCAACCGGGTCCACACGGGCCGCGCCTCCCCGGCGAGAGCGCGTACGAGCCCGTAGTAGAAGGCCGCGTTGGCGATGACGTCGGTCACGGTGGGGCCCGCGGGCAGCACCCGGTTCTCGACGCGCAGATGCGGGACTCCGTCGGCGATGCCGTACACCGGACGGTTCCAGCGGTAGATGGTGCCGTTGTGCAGCACGAGTTCGGCGAGCCGGGGTATGCCGCCCTCGTCGAGGACACGCCGCGGATCCTCCTCGTCGCAGATGGGCAGCAGCGGCGGGAAGAAGCGCAGGTTCTCCTCGAAGAGGTCGTACGCGGACGAGATCCACCGCTCCCCGAACCAGGTGCGCGGGCGGACCCCCTGGGCCTGGAGCTCGGGCGGGCGCGTGTCGGTGGACTGGAGGAACAGCGGGGGCCGCGACTCGGGCCACAGTTCACGGCCGAACAGGAACGGGGAGTTGGCGCCGACCGCGACCTGCACGGCGGCCACCGCCTGCGCCGCGTTCCACACGTCGGCGAAGCGTCCCGGGGTGACCTGGAGGTGCAGTTGCACGGAGGTACAGGCCGCTTCGGGCGCGATGGACGCCGAGGTGCAGCTGAGCCGCTCCACACCGTCGATGTCCAGGGTGAAATCCTCGCCGCGGGCGGCCACGATCTGGTCGTTGAGCAGCGTGTAGCGGTCCACGTCGGAAAGGTTCGCGGAGACCAGGTCGTCGCGCGCGAGTGTCGGCAGAATGCCGATCATCACGATTCCGGCATCGACCTCGTTCGCTTTCCGGTGAGCGTACGCGAGCGAGGTGCGCAACTCCTCGGCGAGCCGGTCGAATACCCGGCCGCCGAGCCGGTGTGGAGCAATGTTGACTTCCAGATTGAACATGGCGAGTTCTGTTTGGAAATCACGGCTCGCGATCCGTTCGAGTACTTCAGCATTCATCATTCTCGGCATGCCGTCCGGCCCTGCGAGATTCAGCTCGATCTCCAGGCCCATGAGATTCCTGGGGCGGTCGAACCGCTTCTCCGCCAACAACCGCGCCAGCCCCGCGAGACACTGCTGGAGCTTGCCTCGGTAGCTCTGCCGGTCGGACAGGGCGAACGACACCGCCTCGACCTTCTCCCCCATCGAAGTGTCCCTCCTCGACTGGGCAGCCCGACGAACCGGCCGCTGGTGTCCCGGGTCACGGGGGATGATGCCCAGGCAATGTGATCGATAACGCCCTGGCCGAACCCCCCGGGCGCTACTCTGAACTCAGTTGCCTCCGGGCACATTCATGCGGCATGAGGCAGTGCGCGGTTTCGACGATCGGGCTGTCGTGAAAAACGCCGACGAGAACCGGCCCTCCACTTCAGCGGCGTATTCCGAGGTCATCGCCGGGTACCCGCGGAGAACCGGGACCAAACGCGCGTAACGGTGACCGAGTTGTCCCTTGCGCTTAATATGCGGAACGGCTAGACGAAACACCGTCAGAACACGTGTCGTATAAACTCCGCGAACGAGGCAGAGATGTCGGCGCTCGTGGTCATCGCACCCGCCCCCTCTGACCCGAGAGCTGACAGCGTCGTCCGCCCTCGCGCCACTATGTGCCTGTCGAATGAGAGGCGACCCACCATGCCGCTTCATGTCCCCCCGGCTCCCGCGCCGGCCCTGCGCACCGTCCTCACGGCACTCGGTTCCCCCACCGCCGTCCGCGAGGCGCGCACTCCGTCCCTGCGCACCGCCCAGGGACCCGCCACGCCCGAACTCCCGCTGCCCGTCCACGTGCTCGACCGGATCACCCCGGCCGGCGCCTCGGCCACCCGTCTCGCCGGGTGGCGCTTCCTGATCCGCTGCGGCGGACGTGCCGTGGCGGCCGCCGAGACCAGGCTGACCCCCGACGGCTGGGCCTTCTCGCACTTCTTCGAGGGTCCGTACGTCACCGCCACCGAGCGCGCCCTGCGCCAGGCGGAAACGATGACGGAGACAACGGCGCAGCCTTACCAGGCCCGGCTGCTCTCCGTACCCGAGCTGTACATGCTCACACTGTGGCTGCACGGCGACTACGCGGCCGACGGCGCCGAGGGCCACCCCGCCGCCACCGACCTCCTGGTGCCGCTGGCGCCCGCCCCGCCCGGCATCGCCGCGCACCGCCCGCACCGCGTCGCCGAGCTGCTGCCCGTCCTGACCCACCGCCTCACGCCCACGCCCACCCCGCTGCTCGGCTCACCCGCCTGAGCGCACCACGGCTCCCGTGCCCCGCGATCCCACCCCGGCCGCGGGGCACGCCGCTGCGCGCAGTGACCCCGCGGGGACGCAGCGCACGCCCGGCCCGTCCGGACTAGCCCCATCCGGCCACGGTGAACCACCCGAAGAGACCGCCCAGTTGGAATGAACCGTCCGCACGGGTGATGCGTCATGAACCTGTGAGGAGCGCTGCCGCTAAATCCCTGCGGATTGACGCCCGTAGGGCAACACTGGGTTCCGGACCATCTGACAAACGGGGGGCGGCAATGAGTACCACTCCGAGCCGCGGGACAGACACCACATCGATCACCGACCTCACACCACAGCGAAAGATCCCATCCATGTGCCAGCACCAGCCACCGTGTCCGACAGCCGACTCCGCCGACCGGGAAGCCGCGCTCCTCGTGGCGCACCACCCGGAGCAGGGATGGAGCCTGCTGTGCAACGGCGTCCTGCTCTTCGAGGACACCGGTGAGCTCCTGCCGGACGGCCGGATCATCGCCCCGCACCGACCGGTGGTCATCGACGTGATGACGGCCGCCTGAGCCGCACCACGGGCGAAGGCAGACCGCCCGCAGACACCAGAGGGGCCGGCCCGGGAAGCACTCCCGGAACCGGCCCCGACGCATGTCCGGGGGCGACTGCTCCTCGTATGTGACCTGCTGGGACGGGTTGCGGAGGCGATCGAAGGCAGTCAATCAAAGGCAGTCAGAGGCAGTCGCCCTCTGTACCGGCTGCGAAGCGGCCGAGGCCGGTCGGTGTCGATCAGGGGTGTGGCTCCTCCGGCGGTCCTTCGCAGGGCCCTCGGTCCAGCCGCGTCGGGGACGCCTGCCTCTACTCGGGCCAGGCATAGGAAGGCCTCCAGGAAGGCCGTCCTGGAGGCTTCGCCGGTGCCGATGGGAGGACGGTTCCGGACACCGCCCGTGGATTTTGCGGGCCGAGGTGGTGTCCCCGCCCTCGCGAGACGACCCCACCGGGCCTCACCCAGCTGCCACCGGCGGCAGCCGATCTCCTCCCGCTCGGCGATCTCACCGGCCGCCACGCCACAGGCAGCCACAGCCGACTCGGCCCCGACGGCCGGACCCTGGTCCTGCGCCAGGACCACCAGGGCGTCGCCGAGCGCGGGCATCGGAGCACCGCGGCCATCGCCTGTCACGTCGCCTGCGGCACCGCCGTCCAACTGGCCTTCGCCGAGGTCGCGGGCGGCCTCCTGCGCCGTCCCGAGGAGTCCGACGCGACCGCGACCGATCTTGCGCAGCCCGAGCGGAAGCCAATAGTTGGCTAGCCACATGTTTCCTGTTACGGTAATTATGTGTCCAGCCACCTAAATGGGTGGCGGCACGAGAGGAGTCGTCATGAAAGCCATCCTGTTCGACCGTTTCGGCGGCACGGAAGTACTGCACCAGGCGGACATCGAGATCCCGCAGCCCGGCCCCGGGCAGGTCCGCGTCCGCGTCAAGGCGGCCGGGCTGAACGCACTGGACGGCAAGGTCCGTTCCGGGGCCCTGGAGGCCGCGTTCCCCACGCCGCTGCCCTCCGTCCCCGGTCACGAGCTCGCCGGCGTGGTGGACGCCCTGGGTGAGGGCGTGCAGGACCTGCAGGTGGGCGACGAGGTGCTGGGCTGGTCGGACACCGGCTCGTACGCCCAGTACGCGCTGGCCACCACCGTGGCCCGCAAGCCCGCCGGCCTGGACTGGCAGCACGCGGTCGCGCTGCCGGTGGCCGGCGAGACCGCCGAGCGGGTCCTGGACCTGCTCGGCGTCGCCGCCGGGGAGACCGTCCTGATGCACGGCGCGGCCGGCTCGGTCGGCACCCTGGCGGTCCAGCTCGCCACGGCCCGCGGAGCGCGCGTCATCGGCACCGCAGGACCCGCCAACCAGGACTACCTCACCGCACTCGGCGCCACCGCGACCCGCTACGGCGAGGGCCTGGTCGAGCGGGTCCGGGCACTCGCCCCCGACGGCGTGGACGCGGTGTTCGACCTGGCCGGCAAGGGAGCCCTGGAGGACTCCATCACCCTGCGCGGCGGCACCGAGCGCATCGCCACCATCGCCGACTTCCGCGCACACCAGCTCGGCATCACCTTCGCCAGCGGCGGCCAGGAACGCTCGGCCACCCGCCTGGCCGAACTGGCCGAAGACGCCGCGACCGGCAAGCTCGTCACCACCGTCACCGCCTACCCGCTCGACCAGGCAGCCACGGCCCAGCAGGTCAGCGACGCCGGACACGTCCGGGGCAAGCTCGTCCTCACCGTCGACTGATCACGCCACACTCATGCCGACCTCCCTGCGGACATCGGCCACCGTCGATGACATCTCCCCGCCGCACCGCTTCCACGTCCTCCATGCGGGCGACGACGCGCTGCTGGGCACCCTGCGCGCGCGTGGCCGACCACGCCGGTCCTCAAGCGGGCCGCCACCGACCTGCCCACCCGCGCCAGGGACGTCGACCAGGGCACGGCCAGCCTCGTCTCCGTCGGCACCCCTCGCGCTCGCCGATTCGGACCTGGTCGAGCCGCTACGCTCTGACGCGCCGCTGAACCCCCCGACCCGGCGACCCTCTACGGCGGCGGAGCGGTCGGCTACACCGACTACGCCACCTACACCGTCCGAGGAACCGAACCATGAACGCCCCCATACCCCGCGCCCCCTCCACCGCCAGCGAGGGACAGATGAGCTACGCGATCTTCCAGCTCGCCCGCGCTCACCGGGCCCGCGCCGCCGCCATGCTCCGCGAGATGGACCTGCATCCCGGACAGGAACTGCTGCTGATGCACCTCCTGGACCGGGACGGCCAGACCCAGTCCGAGCTGCTCGACAGCGTCGGCCTGGACCACTCCACCGTCTCCAAGTCCCTGCGCCGCATGCAGGACGCCGGCCTGGTCGTCCGCGAGCCGGCCGCACACGACCGGCGCGTCATGGTCGTCCACCTCACCGACAAGGGCCGGGCCATGCGCGAGCCCCTGGCAGCCATGTGGCGGGCCCTGGAGGAGACCTCCGCGCGAAACCTGTCGGCACAGCAGGCAGAGTCCTTCGTCCGCACCGCCTACACGATCGCCGACGCGATCAACAGCCTTCCGCGGGAGGAGTCCGAGTAACTCCCCTCGGCCTGCACCCCGGTTCCGGCCTGGAGTGCGAATCGTTTCCGGCGTTCCTGCGAAGTGGACAGTGCCGCAGGGTTCGGGGCAGGGGAACGCCCTCGCGGGGCCGGTGAGCCCTGCCCCGCCGCCAATCGGCTGCACATCGAGGACGGCCGCGTCACCCGCGTCCCGTTCGCCTTCCACCACAGCAGGCTCCGGCCGGCCGGCGATGACCCGCGCCCCGGATCCGCCCACCGAGCGACCCGGGCCGACGGCACCCACGTCCGCGGCCACCCCTGCCCCGCCCACTCGATCCCCCCACTCCTGACCTGACGGAAAGCGAGACCCCCCATGACCACCACCCTCCCCGTCCTCGTCGTCGGCGCGACCGGCTCCCTCGGCGGCAAGGTCGTCGACGAACTGCTCAAACGCGGCAAGAACGTCCGTGCCCTGGTCCGGCCGACCACCAACGCCAGCCGGCTCGAAGAGCAGGGTGTCGAGATCGCCCGCGGCGACATGCTCGACCCCGACTCGCTCGTCGCCGCCATGAAAGGCGCCGACGCCGTCATCACCACCGCCGCCGGCTACACCCGCGGCGGCAAGAACGCGCAGGACATCGACACCGTCGGCAACGCCAACCTCGCCGAGGCCGCCCACCGCACCGGCATCCGGCGGTTCGTCCTGACCAGCATCCTCACCAGTGACCAGACACCCCAGGTCCCGCACTTCTGGCACAAGAAGATCGCCGAGGACAAACTCGAACAGCTCGGCGTCCCGTTCGTCGCCCTGCGCCCGGGCGCCTTCCTCGACCAGGTCGCCACCATGGCGGGCAACCCCCTCGACAAGGGCCGCCTGATCTGGATGGCCAAGGCCACCGTCCCGCTGACCTTCGTCCACACCTCCGACCTCGCCGCCTACCTGGCAGCCGCCGTCGACGCCCCGGCCGACAACGGCGAGCGCATCGACATCGGCTGGGACCGCCCGGTCAGCATGCGCGAGGTGGCCGACCTGATGGGCAGCCGGGTCGGAAAGAACATCAAGGTATGGGCCATCCCCTCCCCCGTCATCCGCGCTGCGGGAGCCGTCGTCGGCCGCTTCAACCCGGTGATCAAGGACATGGCCGCGATGTTCGGCTGGTTCGACACCGGCCGCTACGTCTCCGACCCCCGCCGCCAGGAACAACTCTTCGGCCCCGTCCCCACCGCCGAGGACGCCCTCGCCCGGTACACCGACGAACTGCGCACGACGCAACACCGGTGACCGGCCCGCATCCCGGGCCCGCCGCAACCGGGCTTCACCTGAACTGGCGGTACGGGGTACACAGCGCCTTCGGGCCGTGCTCGACGGTGATCGAGAAGTCGGAGTTGGTGCGTACCGGGCGGCCGTCGACACCTACGTGGGCTCCGAGTACCACCGGCACAGCCCGCGGTTCCCCGACGGCGTGGCAGGCGTGAAGGCCGGAGCGGGCGCGTACTTCGAGCAGTTCCCGCAGCTGACGATCGCCCCGAAGCGGACCATCGCCGAGGGGGACCTGGTGGCCGTCCACAGCCACTACGTCGAGGCCCCGGGCGAGCGCGGCCGGGCGGTCATCGACCTACCCCTGGTCAGCGCCCGCAACTGATCTTCACTCTCTCAGGACTGCAACTGGGCGAAGAGTGTCGCCAGGTCGATGAGGCCCCAGTGCTCGGTGAGCTTCCCGTCAGCCACCTTGAACATGCGGAGCTCCAGCACCTTGATCGATCGGCCGGTGGCGGGAGTGCCGTTGAACGGCCCGGTGTTCGTGCCGGTGAGGATGAAGCTGATCGCGAACCAATCGTCCTCCGCGACGACACGGACCGGCGTGGCGGCGAAGTCGGGGACGGCGTCGAGGAACGACGCCAGCACCGCGCGGGTCTCCTCGACGCCGGTGGTGGTGCCGTCGGCGGCGTGGTTGCGGAAGTCCGGCGCGTACAGGGCGAACAGGGCGTCGAGATCACGCAGGTTGACGAGCCTGACGTACTCGTCGGCAAGCCGGTGCACGTCGGCGGTGGACGCTTGGGTTTCGACGTTCGAGGAAGACATGTGCTTCTCCAAGGTGGATGGACGGAGCGGCTCCGCCCCGGTGACGGACAGTGGAATCGGGTCGAACAGGCGAGGGGACGGTCACCGTCGCCGGAGATTGTCAGGCGGTGTGGGCGGGGCCGGTCAGGCGGCGTGGGTGGGGTAGTCGGTGTAGCCGGCCTCGTCGCCGCCGTAGAAGGAGGCGGGGTCGGGGGTGTTCAGCGGCGCGCCGGTGCGTACGCGCTCGACCAGGTCGGGGTTGGCGAGCGCCATCACGCCGACGGTGACGATGTCGGCCAGGCCGTCTTCGATGTCCTTCGCGCGGGTGGCGATGTCGGTGCCGGCCCGGTTGAGAACCAGGGTGTTCGGCCACAGCTTGCGCAGGGTGTGCAGGAGTTCGTCGTCGCCGCCGTGGCCGATGTGCAGGTAGGCGAGGTCGAGCGGGGCGAGGGCGCGCACGAGTGCCGGGTGCAGCTCGTGGGTGTCGCTCTCCGCGATGTCGTTGAACGGGTTGCCGGGAGAGATCCGGAAGCCGGTGCGGCCGGCGCCGATCTCGTCGGCCACGGCGGTGGCGACCTCGACGGCGAAGCGGATGCGGTTGTCGACGGAGCCGCCGTAGCGGTCGGTGCGCCGGTTGGTGTTGGTGGCGAGGAACTGGTGCACGAGGTAGCCGTTGGCGCCGTGGATCTCGACGCCGTCGGCGCCGGCCGCGATGGCGGCCGCCGCGGCGCGCCGGAAGTCCTCGACCGTCGCGGCGACCTCCTCGGTGGACAACTCACGCGGTACCGGCATCTCCTGGAGCCCGGACGGAGTGAACATCTCGCCCGCCGGCCTGACCGGGGAGGGGGCGACCGGCTGCCGGTGGTGGGGGGTGTTGTCGGGGTGGGACATGCGTCCGGCGTGCATCAGCTGGATGACGATGCGGCCGTCGACTCCGTGCACGGCGTCGGTGACCTTGCGCCACCCGGCGATGTGCTCCTCGGAGTGGATGCCGGGGGTGAGCAGGTAGCCCTGTCCGTCGGCGTTGGGCTGGGTGCCCTCGGTGATGATGAGGGCGTGCGAGGCGCGCTGGGCGTAGTACTCGGCGTTCAGCTCAGTGGGTACGCCTTCCGGGGTGGACCGGTTTCGCGTCATGGGGGCCATCGCCAACCGGTGCGGCAGGGAGATCTCCCCGGCGACGATCGGGTTCCACAGGGCGTTCGACATGGATGTTCCTCGCGATAAGGGGTTGAGAAGGGGTTACAGAGAGCTGCGGGGTGGCGGGCTGCCCCCGCGGGTGGCGCGTAGGCGGTGACCGGCCGGATGGGCCCGGTGCCCGGTGGCCTTCCACCGTGGAAGGCCGATTGCGTGGCGGGGATGCCGACGGCCGGAGTCGGAGCGGCGGTCAGCCGCGGTAGCGGTCGGCCGGGACCCGCTGCGACAGGTTCGGGACGAGCGTCTGACGCGCCTTCTCGAACGACTCCCAGTCGCTGATGTCCGGCAGCGACAAGATGGTGACGGGCTCCCCGGCGTCGAGGCCGGCGAACGCCGCATCCACGGCGTCGTCCACGTTCATGACGATCTCGTCGGGAAACGTCGCGAGGTCGACACCGGAGCCGTCCCAGAGATCCGTGCGGACAGCGCCCGGCAGCACGGCCTGCACCGTGACGGGGCTCTCGGCGAGTTCCTGCTGCAGGGCCTGGGTGAACGTCAGCACGTAGCTCTTGGTGCCGCTGTAGACGGCGCTGACGGGCAGGATGTTGAGAGCCATGGCGGAAGAGATGTTCACGACGGTGCCGTGCCCGCGGGCCGTCAGCCCCGGCAGGACCGCGATGGTCAGCCTGGTCAGCGCTGTCACATTGAGGCTGATCAGCGCCTCGTAGGCCGCCGCGTCGGAGCCTGCCAGCGGCGTGAGAAGCGCACCGCCGGCGTTGTTGATCAGTACCTCGATGCTCTCGTCGGTCCGCAGACGCTCCTCGACCACGGAGATCTGCGCCGCATCGGTGAGGTCGGCGGTGACGACGTCCACCGCACGGCCCGTGCGGCCGCGGATGTCCGCCGCCAGCGTGTCCAGCCGCGCGGTGTTCCGGGCCACCAGGATCAGGTCGTAGCCCCGGTCGGCGAGCCGCTGAGCGTAGGCGGTACCCAGGCCGGCGGACGCGCCGGTGACGACAGCGGTCTTGTTCTGCGTGGTCATGGGGTGGATCTCATTTCTGGGCTGGCGGATGGGTGGGAGGCCAGAGCGTCGACCTCGCGTTAGATTACGATAGCTATCTAACGCGATCCGGTCAACGCCACCCCGATACCGCCCGCCGTGCAGATAGAGGGAAAGTGGGCGCCGCGGCCGACCCGCGCCTCGCGTACGATAGATGCGCATTACTATCTATCGAGGGCAGGTGACTGATGAGTCGCGTTTCGCAGGCGCAAGCGATCGAGAACCGAAGGCGCGCGGTCGCCGCGGCCTCCCAGCTCTTCAGGGAGCGCGGCGTGAACGGCATCAGCGTCGCCGATCTGATGAAGTCCATCGGACTGACCACGGGCGGCTTCTACAAGCAGTTCCCCTCCAAGGAAGCCCTGGTGGCCGAGGCGGCTCAAGCCGCGTTCGGGGACCTTGACCTACTCCTGACTTCGTTCGACGCGACCCACGGCGATCACGACACCGCGCGCGGCGCCCTCGTCGACTTCTATCTGACGGCCGAACACCGTGACCAGCCCGGCACCGGTTGTCCCACCGCGGGGTTCGCAGGGGACGTGGCTCGCGAGCCCACACCTGGGGAGGTGCGCGAAACGTACGCGGCCGGAGTCGAGGCATTCGCCGCGTGGATGTCCACCGACACCGAGGACGGCCTCCCCATGGTGGCCACCCTGGTCGGCGCGATCCTGCTCGCCCGGGCCACGGCCGGCACAGAACTGTCGGAGAAGATCCTGGAGTCGACCCACAAAGTCATGACCGCACCACACGAGCCCGACCCGGAATCCTGAACACGGGCTGTGCGGCTGGGGCCCGCTGTGAACGGTGCGGCGTCCGGCCGGACGTGCGCCATGTCGAGAAGTGGCAGCGACATCCCGGCGCGCAGATGTCGCAGAGGTCAGAGTGAGGCCCCGGCGCACTGGACGAGTTGCTGCCCGGTGATCGCTCCGCCGTCCGGGCCGAGGAGGAACGCGGTCAGGCCGGCGACCTCGTCGGGAGAGACGAACCGGCCCAGGGGCGGGTGTACCGGGGGCGTGCGCGCGCGGCCGGGGTCGGACAGCATCGGAGTGTCGGTCGGGCCGGGGGCGATCACGTTGACGGTGATGCCGCGAACGGCCAGTTCCGCGGCCCAGGAGCGGGCGAGCGCGGGCAGGGCGGCCTTGGTCGCGGCGTACTGGCTCTTGCCGGGTACGCCGGTCGCGGTACGGCTCCCGACGAGGACCACGCGAGCCCCGTCGGGCAGCCGGTCGGCGAGCGTGTCGACGAGGATCGTGGCGGCCTGGACATGCACCCGCCACATCAACTCGCCGTCGTCGGCGGACAGTTGGCCCAGCGGTGCCGAGCGCTGGAGCCCGGCGGCGTGCACGACGGCGTCGGGGGCGGGTACGTCGTCGAGGGCCCGGACCAGTTCGGTGGGCTCGGCCAGATCAGCCGGGAGCCAGGTCAGTCCCGGCGCGGGTACCGGACGGCGGCGGCTGATCCCGGTGACCTGCCATCCCTCCCGCAGCAGGCGGCCGCTGATCGCCTCGCCGATTCCCGAGCTGACGCCGGTGACCAGGGCGTGCCGTGGCTCAGTCATGGCACACCCGCCAGGGCCGCGGGCCGGCGTGCTCGGCGCTCTCCGTCGAGGTCATGAGGGAGTCGAGGTCATGAGGGCGACGTCCGGTGCTCCGGCTCGGTGGACGCCGGCACCTCGGTCAGCACCACCTCGACGCCGCGTCCGCGCAACTCGGCCACGATCGACGGGTCGGCGTCGTCGTCGGTGACGAGGGTCCAGTCCGCCGGGAGCTTCGCCCAGGCGTGGAAGGGGCGGCGGCCGAGCTTCGCCGCGTGCGCGAGGACGTACACATGGTCGGCGCGGCGGGCCATCAGTTCCTTCAGCCGCGTCTGGCGCAGGTCGGCCTCGCAGATGCCGTGCTCGGGCGAGATGCCGTCGGTGCCGAGGAAGACCCGGTCGAAGGTCATCCGTTCCAGTGCGGCCTCGGTCAGCGGACCGACGAAGCCCTGGCTCAGCGGCCGCAGTGTGCCGCCGAGACACTCGACGTGCACCGTCTCGACGTCGGAGAGTTCCTGAAGGGCCGTCAGGCCCGTGGTCGCGACCGTCAGTTCCTTCGCGGAGCGCAGTTCGTGGGCGAGGGCGCCCACGGTCGATCCGGCGTCGAGGAGCACGGTTTCACCGGCGCGCACCTCGGCGGCGGCCCGGCGCGCGATGGCGCGCTTCGCCTCGAACGCCTCGCCCGTACGCTGCCTGAGCGACGCCTCGGGGTGGGCGGTCAGCGCCATGGCGCCGCCGTAGGTACGGGCCAGCCGGCCGTCGGCGGTCAGCCTGGCGAGGTCGCGGCGGATCGTGGAGGGCGTGACGCCGAAGCGCTGTGACAACTCCTCGACGCTGGTGAGGCCGGTCGTAGTGGCCACGTGCAGGATCCGTTCGCGCCGGGCCTTGGATCCGAGGGGAGGCATCTGTCGTGGAGTCCTTCTCTGCGCGGACTGCGGGCGGCTGACTGCGGGCGGCGGTCTCAGCGGACCGGTACGGACGACATCTCGGCTGCCTGGCGCACGGCCTCGACCATGCTACCGGCCTCGGCCACGCCCTTGCCCGCGATGTCGAAGGCCGTTCCGTGGTCCACCGAGGTGCGGATGACGGGCAGTCCCACGGTCAGGTTGACGCCCGCCTCGATGCCCAGCACCTTCACCGGACCGTGCCCCTGGTCGTGGTACATCGCCACGATCAGGTCGTAGTCGCCGCGCCCGGCCAGGAAGAAGGCCGTGTCGGCCGGGAGGGGGCCCCGGGCGTCGATGCCGTCCGCGCGCAGCACTTCGAGGGCGGGGACGATCTTCTCCTCCTCCTCGCCGTAGCCGAACAGCCCGTTCTCACCCGCGTGCGGGTTGATGCCGCAGACGCCGATCACCGGCTTCGCGACACCGGCCCGCACCATCGCGTCGTGACCGCGGCGCACCGTGCGCTCGACCAGGCCCGGCTCGATGCGCCGTACGGCGTCGATCAGGCCGATGTGGGTGGTGACGTGAATGACCTTCACCCGGGGTGTCGACAGCATCATCGACACCTCGTCCACGCCGGTGAGGTGGGCCAGCAACTCGGTGTGGCCCGGGTAGAGATGCCCGGCGGAGTGCAGGGCCTCCTTGTTGAGCGGCGCGGTGCAGATGCCGTGCACGGCGCCTTTCATCGCGAGGTCCGCGGCCACCCGTACGTACTGGTAGGCGGCCTCGCCCGCGCGGGCGGACAGTTCGCCCCAGGGCAGGTCGGCGGGGAGCAGGTCAAGGTCCACGACGTTGACGCGGCCCGGTGGGAACTCGGCCTCGCCCGGGGTGGTCACGGAGACGATGTCGCAGTCGACACCCAGGATCGCGGCGGCCTGCCGCAGCCGTTCGGCATCACCGATGACGACGGGACGGCAGCGGGCGAGGGTGTCCGGGTGCAGCAGCGCCGGGACGATCACCTCGGGACCGATGCCCGCGCCGTCTCCCATGGTCACCGCGATGAGCGGCAGCGAACGGTGGTTGTCGGCGGTCGGGATCGCGTTCACCGGGAAGTCTCCTTGCGGTGGGGGTGGGGGTGGGCGAGGTGAGGGAGGTCCGGCCGGAGCGCCGTGGCGATCCGCAGCAGGGAATCGGTGTCGCCGAAGCTGCCGGGCCGGGTGACGACATGGCGTCCGTCGGGCGTGAGTGCGTGGACGGCGCCGTGGTGGATCTGGCCGAGCGGCGACAGGTGCGCGACGCCGAGCGCGTCGAGGACGCGGCGGGCGGTCTCACCACCCGTCAGGACGAGGTCGGCATCGCCCGCCCGGTCGGCGGCGAAGCGGGCGAGTGCGGACACCAGACGGCGTGCCGAACCGGGCCGGATGCCTGGTCCGCTGTCGATGCTGAGGACGGTGACGCCGCCTGACGTCTCGTCAAATGAGAGCGGCTCGACCGAGGGCGACACAACGCCGGAGTTCACGACGGCAGAGTTCACGATGTCGGCGTTCACGACGTCGGAGGCCAGAGCGTCGGGGTTCACAGATATATGGCGGGCGCCGCGCTCCGTGAGTTGCGCGATCTGCGCAGGTGCCGAGGGATCGGCGGTGCCGACGACGACCAGGAGAGGCCGTCGCCGGCGCCCCCCGGCCGTGGCAGGAGCCGGAGCCGTTCGTCCCGTCGTGGTCGCGGCCGACGTCCCGTCGGTGCGCCTCAGCAGGCGGCCGACCGCCGCGGCGAGGCCGCCCGTGCCCATCAGTCGGACGCCGGGCCCGCAGGCGAGCGCCGCCCCGGCGATCAGGTCCAGGTCCGAGTCCGTCTCGGCGTCGCACACCGGAAGGTGTCCGGCGCCGACCGCCTCGCGCAGCACGGCGGGCAACGCGTCGCCCCGTACCGCCGCCAGCGGGACGAGCGTCGTACGGGCGTCCCCGAGCGCGGCGGAGATCGACGGCGGGGGCGCGGCGCTCTCCGCCCGCCAGGCGTCCGTGGCGTGCAGGGGGACGCCGTCGAGATGGACGACACCGCCGTGGACCGTACGGCCGAGGGCGGGCAGGGCGGTGGCGACGACGACGCCCTCGGTACCGGTGCCGGTGCCGTCGGCGCAGGCGGCCGTCTCGGCGGCGAGGTTGCCCCGCAGCAGCGAGTCGGCCTTCTTGAGCACCAGAACGTCCGGGGGCACGGCCCGCAGTGCCTCGCGTACGCGCCGGGCCGCGTCGGCCGCGGGCAGGCACCGGCAGTCGAGGTCGACCACGACGGCCTCGCCGTACGCGTGCGGGTCCAAGGACGCCGGACCGAGCACGATCCGAGCAGGCGCGCCGAGCGCCACCGCGGTCTCCGCCGCCCCGGACAGGTCGTCGGCGAGGGCGAGGACACGTCGCGGTGCCGTCCCCTCGCGGAGCGGGGAGGGGGAGGGGAAGGGCACGTCATCCTCCTGGACCTGTAGCCGAGCCGGACCGGTAGTCGAAGGGGGCACGCGAGGCGGCCTCGGCGCTCGATGATGGCACATCCTGCGCGATGTGCGCGAGACCTCTTGCGTGATCCACGCAACCGTGGAACGGTTTCCGGCGCGACAGAAACCGACGGCAACCGACGGGGTCCTGCGGGACCGGGCGCCGTCCCGAGCCGGTCGCCGCACAAAAACCCCGAGAGGTCGACGATGACCCGAACTCCTCCGAGTGAGACGAGTGAGACGCCCAGCCGTCGCACCCTGCTGCGCTGGGGCGCCGCGGGCGGCGCCGGTCTCGCTCTCTCCCCGCTGACCGCCTGTGCCGGACCCACCGGCGCCCCCGGCCCCGGCACCCTCATCCTCGGGCTGAACCGCTCGCTGGTCAGCCTGGACAACAAGCTCAACCAGTTCGACGCCGCGGTGACCGTGCAGCGGGCCGTGCGTCAGGCCCTCACGGCCATCGGTCCGGACATGCGGCTCACACGGGTCCTCGCCGACCGGTTCGAGATGACCGCGCCGACCACCTGGAGCGTCCGCCTGCGCGACGGGATCCGCTACTCCGACGGCCGGCCCGTGACCGTTGACGACGTGGCCACCGCGGTGCGGCTGTACGGAGAGGTCGCCGGCTCGTTCATCCTCGGTTTGTTCCCCGAACTCCCCGACGTCGAGGCGACGGGCGAACGCACCTTCCTGCTCCACACCCGCGAGCCGGTGCCCGTCCTGGACCGGCTGATGGCCAACATCCTCATCACCCCGGCGAAGGACAACCGGCCCGAGGAACTCCGCTCCGGCGTCGGCACCGGCCCCTACCGGGTGGCCGCCGCCAACAGCGGCGCGGGCGAGTACACCCTGGCCCGCGTCCCGGACTACTGGGGCGGGCGGCCGCCCGTCGAGCAGGTCCGGGTCCGCTTCGTACCGGAGGAGTCGAGCCGGGTCGTCGCCCTGCGCAGCGGCGAACTGGACGTCATCGACACCATCACCCCCGACTCCGCCGAACAGCTCACCGGCCTGCCCGGCGTGCACCTGGAGCAGACGGCCGGGGTGCGGATCTGCCAGCTCTTCTACAACTTCCGCAAACCGAAGAAGCATCCGCTGGCCGACGCCCGGGTGCGCCGCGCGCTGACGTACGCCATCGACGGCGAGTCCCTCGTCCGGGACGTGCTCACCGACTCGGCCGAGCAGGCCCGGGGAGTCGTCCCGCTCAGTCTCAAGGGCGCCGAACGCACCGGCCGCTACGCCCACGACCCCGCACGGGCCCGCCAGTTGCTCAGGTCCCTCGGCGCCGACGGGCTGCGGATCAAAATCATCTGGGAGTCGGGCGAGTTCGCCGCGGACGCCTCCGTGATGGAGGCCGTCGCGGAGATGCTGAAGGAGGTCGGTGTACGCGCCGCACTGCAGCAGTTCGAACCCGGCGGCGACATCCTCAAGTGGCGCCAGGGCAAGGGAGGCGACTGGGACGTCATCGGCAACGGCTTCCCCGGCACCACCGGCCAGGCCACCACCATGCTCCAGGCGATGTACGCGGGCACGGCCGAGGACGAACGCACCGGTGACGCGTTCATGGGCTACGTCATCCCCCGCATCGCCCGACAGCTGTCCGACGCGGCCACCGAGACCGACCCCGCCACCCGCGACCGCAAACTGGCCGCCGCCCAGCACGCCGTCTGGGACACCTGGCCTGCCATGTGGGCCTTCGTGCCGAAGACCGTGCTCGCCCGCCGCGCCCGCGTCGACGGCGTCCGGCTGCTGCCGATCAACTCCTACGACCTCACCGCCGTACGACTGGAGGGCTGAGCCGTGCCGAAGTACCTCGCCCGCCGCATCGGCCAGAGTCTGCTGACCGTCTTCCTGACCCTTTCCACGGTCTTCGTGCTGGTCCGGCTCGCCCCCGGAGACCCCGCCTCCGCCTACGCGCCGCCGAACGCCACCACCGCCGACCTGGAGCGGATCCGCGCCCAGTTCGGCCTCGACAAGCCCTTGGTCACCCAGTACGGGATCTTCCTGCGCGACCTGCTGAGCGGCGATCTCGGCACCAGCTTCTCCTTCCGCGACTCCGCCCTCAGCGTGGTCCTGGACCGCATGCCGTACACGCTCACGCTCTCCCTCGCGGCGATCGCCGTCACCGTGGCCGTCGCGGTCCCGCTGGGCGTGTGGATGGCCCGCCACGCCGACACCCCGCGCGAACTCGGCGCCAACGTCCTGACCATCACCGGACAGTCCATGCCGGACTTCTGGACCGGCGTGATGCTGCTGACCGTCTTCGCCGTGCTGCTGCCGGTGCTGCCCGCCTCCGGTTTCACCTCCTGGAGCGGCCTCGTCCTGCCGACCCTCACCATCGCGGTCCTCCAACTCGCCCTCGTCTCACGGCTCGTACGCCGCGAGATGACCACGGCACTCGCCTCGCCGTACATCACCGTGGCCCGCTCGCGCGGCGTCTCCGAACGGGCCCTCACCTGGCGGTACGCCCTCGCCAACTCGTCCGTCCCGCTGGTCACCGCGGTCGGCACCCGCTTCGCGGCACTGCTCAACGGCGTGGTGCTGGTCGAGGTCGTCTTCGGCTGGCCCGGCGTCGGTTCCCTCGTCGTCCGCGCCCTGGAGACCCGCGACTACCCGCTCATCCAGGCGACCGTCCTGGTCACGGCGACCCTCGCCATCCTCGTCCAGCTCCTCGTCGACCTCGCCTACCCGCTCCTCGACCCGCGGGTCCGACTCGGAAAGGGGGCCTGACCATGTCCGCCACGCTCACCCCGTCCGCCGGCAGCACCCGGTCCAGTGCCGTCACCGCCCGGCACCTGGCCCGCGCCACCGCCACCAGGCAGCAGCGCAGCGCCCGCTTCAAACTGTGGGCGGGAGCCGTGTGCACCGCGCTGGTCGCCCTGCCGGTGGCCCTCGCGAGCCTGCTGCCGCTGCCGGACCCGGACGCCCAGAACCTCGCGGGGCGCCGGGTGCCGCCGCTCACCGACGGGCACCTGTTCGGCACCGACCAGCTCGGACGCGATCTGCTCTCCCGCGTCCTGCACGGCGGCCAGGTGTCGCTCACCGTGGGCATCCTCGCCGTCGTCGTCTCCGGGCTCATCGGGATCGCCGCGGGCTCGGCGGCCGGCTACTTCGGAGGCTGGATCGACACGGTCGTCAGCCGACTCCTCGAAGCCCAGCTGGCGCTGCCCCTGCTGATGATGCTGCTGCTCGTCGTCGCCCTCTTCGGCCCGTCGGTCACCGTCATCACCTGCGTGATCGCGATCGCCCAGTGGCCGGAAGTGGCCCGGCTGACCCGCTCCCTGGTCCTCGTCGAACGCGAGAAACCGTACGTGGCGGCGGCCCGGCTGCTCGGTATGCGCAGCTGGTCCGTCCTGGGACGGCACATCATCCCCAACGTCCTGCGCCCCGCGAGCCTGGTGGTCCTGCTGCTGCTCGCCCAGGCCGTGCTCCTGGAGAGCGCCCTCAGCTTCCTGGGTGCCGGACCCCAGCGGCCGTTCGCCACCTGGGGCCGCATCATCTCCGACGGCCAGGACTACATCACCACCTCCTGGTGGCTGGTCACGCTCCCCGGCCTGGTCATCGCCCTCCTCGTGGTCGGCGTCAACCTCATGGGCGACGGGCTGCGCGACCGCATCCGTACGTCCAAGACAACCAAGACGACCGAGACGACCAAGCCCGCGAAGGGAGCCTGAGCCATGACCGCCGACACCGCCTCCGGCCCCGCCCCCGCCTCCGGCGCCCTGCTGGAGGTCGAGGACCTGCAGATCGAACTGGTCACCCATCGAGGCGTGGTCCGCGCCGTCGACGGCGTGAGTTTCACCGTCCGACGCGGCGAGACCGTCACGCTCATCGGGGAGTCCGGCTGCGGCAAGTCCACCACGGCGATGGGCCTGCTGCGGCTGCTGCCCGAAGGACTCGCCGTGCTGTCCGGCACCGCCCGCATCGGCGGCGAGGACGTCGTCACCGACCCCGGGGCGGCCCGGCGGGCGCGC
This sequence comes from Streptomyces sp. NPDC050704, assembly GCF_040654355.1. Lineage (NCBI taxonomy): Bacteria > Bacillati > Actinomycetota > Actinomycetes > Kitasatosporales > Streptomycetaceae > Streptomyces > Streptomyces sp. NPDC050704. The sequence goes on from NZ_JBFAHW010000035.1 coordinate 68,421, forward strand.
GGCCGTACCGTGTCCCTCATCCCCCAGGATCCGATGACCGCGCTCAGCCCCGTCCACACCGTCGGGCGGCAGCTCGGCGAGGCGCTCCGGCTGCGGCACCCCGGCCTGTCCCGGGCCGAGGCCCGCGAGCGCGGCACCCACCTGCTGGACCAGGTCCGGATCAGCAGGCCCGAAACGCGCTGGAAGGCGTACCCGCACCAGTTCTCCGGCGGCATGCTCCAGCGCGTCCTCATCGCCGTCGCGCTGGCCGCCGAACCCCAGCTGCTGGTCGCCGACGAACCCACCTCCGCCCTGGACGCCACCGTCCAGGCAAGCGTCCTCGACCTGCTGATGGACCTTCAGGAACGCACCGGCGTGGGCATGTTGATGATCACCCACGACCTCGGCGTCGCCCGGCTGGTGTCCGACCGCATCCACGTCATGAAGGAGGGCCGGTTCGTCGAGTCGGGACCCGCCCAGCAGATCGTCGAGCGCCCCGCACACCCGTACACCGGGAAACTGCTCGCGGCCGTACCGAGCCTCGGCCCCTGGGACGAGGAAGGGCCCGACGACCACAGCACACAGGGAGCCGAGGGAGTCGCCCGATGAGCCAGGCAGCAGCGACACCGGACGCGCCCGACGCAGCGGCCCACGCGTCGACGTTTCTCGCCGTCGAGGACCTCGTCGTCGACTACCCCACGCCGGCCGGCCCCGTGCGCGCCGTCGACCACGTCAGCTTCAGCGTGCCCCGGGGCGGCTCGCTGGCCGTCGTCGGCGAGTCGGGCAGCGGCAAGTCGACCATCGCCTGCGCGATCGTACGGCTGCTCAAGCCCGCCGCCGGGCGGATCGTGCTGGACGGCACCGACCTCGCCGCGCTGCCCGAACGGCGCCTGCGGCCGCTGCGGCGCCGCGTCCAGATGGTCTTCCAGGACCCCTACGGATCCCTCGCCCCGCACCTGACCGCCCTGGAGATCGTGGCCGAACCGCTGCGCGTCGCGGGCGTGAAGGACAAGACCGAACGGCGCCGCCGAGCCACCGGACTGCTCGACCGCGTGGGACTGCCGGCCACGGCACTCGAACGACGGCCCGCCGAGTTCTCCGGCGGACAGCGCCAGCGCATCGCGATCGCCCGCGCCCTGGCCTCGGAACCCGACCTGCTGGTGTGCGACGAGGCCACCTCGGCCCTCGACGTGTCCGTGCAGGCCCAGGTCCTCGACCTGCTGCGCGAACTGCGGGAGGAGACCGGCATCACGTACATCGTCATCGCCCACCACCTCGGCGTGGTGCGCGAGATCAGCACCGACGTCGTCGTCCTGAAGGCGGGCCGGGTCGTCGAACGCGGCCGCACCGCCGACGTCCTCGCCGCCCCCACCGAGCCCTACACCCGCGCGCTGCGCCGTGCGGCCCTCGACCCGACGGCGATACGGGGCCTCAAACCCCGCACTAGGGCCCGGTGAAGTCGGCTGCGGAACCCGTGCCCCCGTAAGGGGCGCGGGGAACTGCGCGCCCAGCCCCCCACCGGCCCGCGGTAAACGAACCGCATAACCAGCGGAGCACCTGGCGGCCTCGACCACACCATCGCCGGAGCCACACCAGCCCCCGCCCCACACCCCCTGACCGCCCCACCGGAAGGAACCGGCAAGTGACCAAAGGAACCGGCACATGATCACCGGCATCGAACTGCCGAACGTACCCGTGCCCCTGTCCCGGCTCGTCCTCGGCACCATGACGTTCGGCGACACCGTCGACCGGGCCGGCGCCGCGGACATGCTCGCGACGGCGCTGGAGGCCGGTATCACCGGCGTGGACACCGCGAACGGCTACGCCGGCGGCGAGAGCGAACGCATCCTCGCCGAGTTGCTCCCCGCCCACCGCGACCGGATCGTGCTCGCCACCAAGGCCGGCATGCCGCACCCCGACCAGGCGGAGCACGCCCCGCTGTCCGCCCCCGGCCTGCGGGCCGCCCTGGAAGGCAGCCTCAAACGGCTCGGCACCGACCGCGTCGACCTGTTCTATCTGCACCAGCCCGACCGGGCCACACCCCTGACCGAGACCCTCGCCACCGTCGCCGAGTTCGTGGCCGAGGGGAAGGTCCTCTCGCTCGGTGTCTCCAACTACGCCGCCTGGCAGATCGCCGAACTGGTGCGCGTCGCCGACGAGATGGGCGCCCCACGCCCGGTCGTCGCCCAGCAGCTGCACAATCTGCTCGCCCGCCGCGTAGAAGAGGAGTACGTCGAGTTCGCCGCCGTCACCGGTCTGCGCACCATGGTCTACAACCCGCTCGGCGGCGGTCTCCTCACCGGACGGCACCGTTACGAAAAGGCCCCTGAGACCGGCCGCTTCGCCGACTCCCGGCTCGCGGACATGTACCGGCAGCGCTACTGGGATCCGCGCCTGTTCGACGCGGTCGCCGAACTGACCCGTATCGCCGAGGGCTTCGGCGTCCCGCTCGCCGAACTGGCCCTGCGCTGGCTCCTCGACCGGGACTCGACCGACGCCCTGCTGCTCGGCGGTTCCCGGACCGACCACCTGCGCGCCAACCTCGCCGCAGCCCAGGCCGGACCGCTGCCCCCCGACGTGACCGCCGCCTGTGACAAGGTCGGCGCCGGCCTGCGCGGCCCCATGCCCGCCTACAACCGCTGAGCCCCGTACGCGACTTCGACGCCCCGTCCCCCTGCGAAGGGAACCACTGCCCATGACCCCGCACAGTTCGCCGCTTCCCTGCGTACCCGCACTCGGCGCCGGCCTGCGCGGCCCCATGCCCGCCTGCAACCGCTGAGCCCGTAGGCGATCGACACCCCCGCTTCCGCCCCCGCCCCCTGCGAAGGAACCCCTGCCATGACCCCCGCAGAGTTCACCGCCGCCCTGCGCGCCCGCGAGCAACTGCTCGGCTACTGGTGCCTGTTGGACGCGCCCGTGGCCACCGAACGTATCGCCCGCCTCGGTTACGACTACGTCGCCCTGGACGCCCAGCACGGCCTGTTCGGCTACTCCGGCATGCTCAACAACCTCCTCGCGATCGACAGCCGGGGCTCGACGGCCGTCGGCCTGGTCCGGGTGGAGGCCAACGACCCCGCCCTGATCGGCCGTGCCCTCGACGCGGGCGCGACCGGAGTGATCGTGCCGCTGGTCGACACGGCCGCGCAGGCCGCCGAGGCCGTGGCCGCGGTCCGCTACCCGCCCCTCGGCCGGCGCTCCTACGGCCCGATGCGCTCGGCGCTGAGGATCGGCCCCGACCCGGCCGACACGCACGACAGCACGGTCGTCCTCGCCATGATCGAGACGGCCGAAGGACTCGCCGACGTCGAGGCGATCTGCGCGACGCCGGGCCTCGACGGCGTCTACGTCGGCCCCTCCGACCTGCGGATCGCCCTCGGCGGCGCCTCGTCCACGGACCCGGCCCTGGCCGATGCCTTCGAGGCCGCGCTCGGCACCGTACGCGAGGCGGCGGCCGCCGCCGGAGTCGCCGCGGGCATCCACAACCCGGACGGCGCGAGCGCCGCCAAGCGCCTCGCCGAGGGCTTCACGTTCGCGACGGTCGCCTGCGACCTGGTGCACCTGGAACAGACCGCGCGCCAACACCTGGGCGCTGCCCGGCCCTCTGGAACTCCTGGAGGGGCACTGTGACGCACCGCTGCGCCGAGGGCTCTACGTCCCCGACCGTCGCGTGCGACCTGGTGCACCCGCACCAGACCGCACGCCGACACCCAACCGCCGCCCGGACGCCTGGAACCCCTGGAGGGGCACCGTGACGAACCGACTCCTCGACGGCTTCGACCGCACCGACACCACACTGCCCGCACCGACCGTGCAGAGCCACGCCGCCAACCTCACCGTGCTGCCCGGCGGGGACCTGGGCTGCGTCTGGTTCGGCGGGACGCAGGAGGGCATGGCGGACATCAGCGTGTGGTTCTCCAGGCTCGCGCCCGACACCACGACATGGACGGAGCCCGTCCGCCTCTCGGACGACCCGGCACGCTCCGAGCAGAACCCCGTGCTCTTCCCCACGCCCTCGGGCGCCCTCTGGCTGCTGCACACCGCCCAGCGGGGCGGAGACCAGGACACCGCCGAGGTACGGCTGCGTGTCAGCCACGATCACGGCACGACGTGGGAGGCGACCCGCACCCTGTTCCCCGCGGCCCCGGGTGTCGGCGGCGTCTTCGTCCGCCAGCCGCCCGTCGTCCTGCCCACCGGCCGCCTGCTGCTGCCCGTCTTCCGCTGCCGGACCGCCCCCGGCGAGAAGTGGTCGGGCGACCTCGACACCAGTGCCGTCATGATCAGCGACGACGGCGGCGGCACCTGGTCCGAGCAGCCCGTGCCCGGCTCCACGGGCCTGGTCCACATGAACGTGCACCGGCTGCCGGACGGCTCGCTGCTCGCCCTCTACCGCAGCCGGCGCGCCGACGCCGTACACCGGTCCGTGTCGCTGGACGACGGCGACACCTGGAGCGAGCCACAGCCGCTGGACCTGCCGAACAACAACTCCTCGATCCAGTACATCCCGTTGGCCGACGGCCGCCTGGCGCTCGTCTACAACCACAGCAGCGCCGCCGACGCGACCGCCCGCCGCGTCTCCCTCTACGACGAGATCGACGACACGGGCTCGCTCGCCGACGGCAAGGCCCCGGACGGCTCGGTGACGACGGCGGTACGGCAGACCCCGTCGACCGCGTTCTGGGGTGCCCCGCGCGCGCCGCTCAGCCTCGCCCTCTCTTCCGACGGCGGCCTGACCTGGCCGCTGCGCGCCGACCTGGTGACCGGCGACGGCCACTGCCTCACCAACAACTCCCGCGACGGCCTCAACCGCGAACTGTCCTATCCCTCGATCGCGCAGACACCGGACGGCGCCCTGCACATCGCCTACACCCACCACCGAAAGGTCATCCGCCACATCAGGCTCACCCCGCGGAGCGCGAGGTGAGTGACCGTTCGGGCCGGTCGGGCCCCTATGGCCGTCCTGCGCTCCGGCAGGGTGGCCTGGCCCGTGGTGATGGTGGTGTTCCCGACCCGTGGCGCACTCCTCCGCACTGCTGATGTGCTGCCAATACGCTGCCGAATCCCCGGGTCGTACCGGTCGTTCACCCGTGCGGGGAAGGCCCGCGGGTGTGCGCGGACTCGACGGCCAGCGCACCCGCGTGCCCCTCTCCGGGCTCCAGATCGACCAGCTGCCAGCCCGGGATGGCGGACGTGACGTCGTCCGCGCCCAGCCCGCGCCCGAGTCCCACGCCCAGTCCTTTCAGGTATGCCTCCTTCCGCGTCCACACGCGGGCGAACTCGCCCGCCCGCGCCGCCTCGGGCACCGCACGCACAGCTGCCTGCTCCGCCGGGTGCAACTCCTGCGCCAGCTCCGCCACGAGCCCGTCGGCCGGAACGGGTTCCACGTCGACCCCGACCCGTGTCCGCGCGACGGCGATGAGCACCAGCCCGCCGCCGTGCGAGAGCGAGAACTCCGGCCCCCCGGACGGCGATGCGAGCATCGGGCGCCCGTGTGGAGCGCCGCACCACGGGCACGTCTCCCGCCCGAACCGCAGCGCACCCGGCGCGACCCCCGTCAGTTCGCCCAGCACGCCGCGCAGCGCGACGTGCGCGACCGCGTAACGGACCCGGTCGGCCTCCCGCAGGAATCCGGCCAGCCGACGCCGCTCGTCCGCGTCGAGCACCGACAGGTCCGGCTCCTCGCCGAGGCCGGAGTCGGCCCGGATCGTCCAGAGCCGCACCTCGTCCGGCAGCCCCGGCACCCCCGCGCCCACGTCCCCGGCAGCCGGCAACTCCCGCCCGCGCCCCCGCAATTGGTCCACCACGCCGCGGCACCCCCGTCTCCCGCTCCGCCGTGCCCACACCCCCGTCGGCACTCACGCGTTGCTGAGCGCCGGGCAGCGTAACCACGTCGTGCACAAGGACACAAGCGCCGCGGACCCGGCCACGGCGGCGCTCCGGGCCGCCTGCCCCGCGGCTCCGCCCGACCGCCCGGCGACCGGGGTGTACGGACCTTGATTCTGGCTTGAGCAAAGTGGACGACGCTGCCCATGTCTTCGTACCCAGCCGCCCGCCCGTCCCCGGCCCTTCGGGAGTGACAGTGTCCGAGCGAGTCGACGTCGAGTGGATCGCTGCCGTCGCCCTGGGTGACCTCGCCCTGATCCTGCTGTTCGGGGTCGTCTGCGTAGCTCTCGCCCGCCGCCTGCGCCAGCCCGCGGTCATCGGCGAGATGACCGCCGGAATCCTGCTCGGCCCGAGTCTGCTGGGGCTGCTGCCCGGCAACCTCACCGAGCGGCTCTTCCCGCAGGAGGTCAGGCCGTTCCTCTCGGTGATCGCACAGGTAGGACTGGTCCTGTTCATGTTCATCGTCGGCTGGGAGTACGACTCCTCCCCGATCCGGAACCGGCGACGGGCGATCGGCACGATCTGGATCTGTTCGGTCGCGGTCCCCATCGGGGCCGGGATGGCCCTTGCCGCGGCCCTCTACAGCTCGCACGACGTCGTGGACGGACAGCACATCAGGATGCTCGACTTCGCCCTCTATCTGGGTGTCGTCATGTCCGTCACCGCCTTTCCCGTGCTGGCCCGGATCATCGCCGAGCACCGGCAGAGCCTGGGCGGGACGGGGGCGCTCGCGCTGACGCTCGCCGCCGCCGACGACGTCCTGGCCTGGTGCATGCTCGCCGTCGTGGCGGCCAGGGTGACCTCGGACGGTGCCGGCGACTTCCTGGTCACCGCCGGCTGGCTGACCCTCTTCACGGTGCTCATGTTCGTCGCCGTACGCCCGTTGCTGGCCGCCGTGTTCCGCCGGTTCCGGACTTCCTCGCACGGGCTGCTGTCGGCGGTGATCGCGGCGGGGGCGTGCCTGTCGGCGTACGCCACCTCGGAGATCGGCCTCCACGCCGTCTTCGGCGCGTTCCTCTTCGGCGTGGTGATGCCGCGCGGCTCGGACAGCGGGCTGCTCCAGACGGTGGTGATGCCGCTGGAGCAGGTCGCCGCGCTCCTGCTGCCGGTCTTCTTCGTGGTAGCCGGTCTTTCGGTGGATCTGACGTCGCTGTCCGGGGCCGGAGTCCTGGAGATGCTCGCCATCATCGCGGTCGCCTGTATCTCCAAGCTGGGGGGTGTGGCCGTCCCGGCCCGGCTGAGCGGTTCGAGCTGGCGCGAGGCGTCCGCTCTGGGGCTGCTCATGAACACCCGGGGGGTGACCCAGCTGGTGGTCCTGGGGGTGGGCCTCGACCTCGGGCTGCTGGGCATCCCGCTCTTCACGTCGATGGTGGTGATGGCGCTGGTGACCACCGCGATGACCGCACCACTGCTGGCCTGGATACTCCCGCGGCCGCCCGACGCGGCGGATACCGGCCCAGGGCTCCCCCAGGAGCGCGAACGGCAGCGAACGGTCACGTCCCCGGACCGCACCGACGCGCCCTGACTGCTACCGGAGGGACCCATGGAATTCGGCTGGAGCAACGAACAGCGCGGCCGGGACGAAGCGCTGGCGGCCGCCGTACGCGACGCCTTCCCGTCCGACGCCGCCCGTGCGAACGACCCGTTCACCCGTGAGGACTGGCAGCGGCTCGGCAAGCTGGGGCTGCTCGGCCTCAGCGTCGCCGACCGCTACGGCGGCGGCGGTCTTGGGGCGTTGGAGTCCGCGCGGAGCGTGGAGGCGTTCGGCCGCGCCTGCCCGTACACCGGGCTGGTGTTCGCCGCCTGCGCGCACCTCTTCGCCTGTGCGATGCCGATCGCCGACTGGGGCGGTGAGGAGCTCAAGCGGCGCTTCCTGCCCGGCATGTGCGACGGCGAGCTGATCGCGGGCAACGCGATGACGGAGGCGGAGGCGGGCTCCGATGTGTCCCGGCTCGCGGTGACGGCGACGCCGGCACCCGGCGGCTGGACGCTCGACGGGGAGAAGAGCTTCGTCAGCAACGGCCCGAGCGCCGACCTCTACGTCACGTACGCCACCAACGACCCCGACGCGGGCCACTGGGGCATGACCGCCTTCGCCGTCCCCCGGGACACGCCCGGCGTCACCGCCGGCGAACCGTTCGAGAAGATGGGCCTGCTCCAGTGTCCGGCGGGAAGCGTGCGGTTCGAGAACGCCTTCGTGCCCGCGGAGAACGTCATCGGCGTGCCCGGCCAGGGCGGCCCCATCTTCCAGGACTCGATGGGCTGGGAGCGGGCCTGCCTGTTCGCCGGTTACGTCGGCCTCGCCGACCGGCTGCTCGACCGGTGCGTGGCGCACGTGCGCGAGCGCCGGCAGTTCGGCAGGCCGCTGGCCGCGTTCGAGTCGGTCTCCGACCGGGTGGCCGACATGAAGCTGCGGCTGGAGAGCGCGCGGCTGCTGCTGTACCGGGCGTGCTGGGAGAAGGACCAGGGGCTGCCCGGGTCCGCGCTCTCGACGGCCCTGTCGAAGCTGGCGGTCTCCGAGGCAGCGCTCGCCAACGCCGTCGACGCCGTACGCCTCTTCGGCGGACGCGGCTACCTGCGCGCGGACGGCATCGAGGCCGCCCTGCGCGACAGCGTCCCGTCCGTGATCTTCTCGGGTACTTCGGACATCCAACGCCGGATTGTCGCTAGGGAGCTAGGGCTGTGAAACTACAACGGCTGCTCATGGACTCGGCACGCCGCCACCCGGACGCGGTGGCCGTGCACGACGGGCAGGGGCCGACCACGTACCGGCAGCTGGACCGGCTGGCGGACCGCTGTGCCGCGGCACTGCTGACGCGCGGGGTGCGGGACGGCGACCGGGTCGTCGTCTGGACCGGCAAGTCGGCCGCGACCGTGGCCGTCATGCAGGCCGCGCTGCGGATCGGGGCGATCTACGTGCCGCTCGCCGGCTCCAACCCGGTGGCCCGGCTGAGCCGCGTCGTCGACAACGCCCGCCCCGCACTCGTGGTGGCGGACGACGACACCGTCCGGCTCGCGGTCACCGCGGGGTGGAGCGGCGCGCCGCTCATCAGGCAGGCGGAGCTGCTCGCCGCAGGCGCGGCGGACGGCCTCGGGTCGGCGGGCGACGACGGGCCCGGCGATCCCGACCGGCCCGCGTACATCCTCTACACCTCGGGCTCCACCGGGGAGCCCAGGGGCGTGTGCATCAGCCACCGCAACGCGCTGGCCTTCGTGGAGTGGGCCGCCGCCGAGGTGGGCGTCGGCCCCGGCGACCGGCTGTCCAACCACGCCCCGTTCAACTTCGACCTCTCCGTCTTCGACCTCTACGCCGCCTTCCTCACCGGCGCCTCGGTGGACCTCATCGCACAGGAGATGGCGTACGCGCCGCAGCAGCTGGTGCAGTTCCTGCACGAACGCCGGATCTCCGTCTGGTACTCGGTGCCCTCGGCGCTGAGCCTGATGATCCGCGAGGGCGGCCTGCTCGACGTCCCGCCGCCGCCCGCGCTGCGCGCCTGCGTGTTCGCCGGCGAGCCCTTCGCGATCCATCATGTGCACGCGTTGCAGAAGAACTGGCCCGGGGTGCGGCTGCTCAACTGGTACGGACCCACCGAGACCAACGTGTGCACCGCCTACGAGGTCGGCGACGCCGACCTGGAGCGGGACCGCCCGCTGCCCATCGGCCGCGCCTGCTCCGGCGACACGGTCACCCTCGACCCGCCGGGCGCCGAGGAGGGCGAGGTGGTGGTGTCGGGGCCGACCGTCATGCTCGGCTACTGGGGCCGTGAGCCGCACCGCGGCCCGTACCGCACCGGCGACGTCGCCCGGCGCACGGAGTCCGGGGACCTGGACTACGTCGGGCGCAGGGACCACATGGTGAAGGTCCGCGGCCACCGTGTCGAGCCCGGTGAGATCGAGGCCGCGGTGGTCTCGCTCGACTCGGTCGGGGAGGCGGCCGTGCTGGCCGTCGGCACCGGCCTCGACACCCGGCTGCACGCGGTGGTGGTGCCGTCCGGCGCGCGGCGTCCTTCGCTGCTCGACGTCAAGCGCCACTGCGCGGAACGGCTGCCCACGTACATGATCGTCGACTCGCTGCACGTCCTGGACGAGCTGCCGCGGACGGCGAACGGCAAGACCGACCGGGCGAAACTCACCGAGGCGATCGAAGGAGGTTCGCTGTGACGATCCACGGAAACGACCTGACCGCACCGGTGGCCGAGCCCCGGCTGCCGGTCGTCGACCGCGACACGTTCCGCTCGGTCATGGGCTCCTTCGTCAGCGGAGTCACCGTGGTCACCACTCTGGACGGCGACGGACGGCCGCGCGGCTTCACCTGCTCCTCGGTGTGCAGTGTGTCCATGTCCCCGCCGCTGCTGCTGGCCAGCGCGAACGCCCGCAGCAGCACGCTGCGGGCGATCGTGGAGCGGGGCACGTTCGCGGTGAACTTCCTCAACGGGCGGGCCAGGACGGTGTCCCAGCTCTTCGCCTCGATGACCGACGACCAGTTCGAGCAGGTGCCCTGGTCGAAGGGCGAGACCACGGGCATGCCGGTGCTGGCGGCCAATGTCGCGCACGCCGAGTGCGAGCTCGACCAGGTCGTCCGGGCGGGCGACCACGACCTGCTGCTCGGCCGGATGGCAGGCGGCCGCGCCCTCCAGGACCAGGCCCCGCTGGCCTACTGGCGCGGCGGCTACGTCGACCTGCTGCACTGACAACGCAGCAGCGGCAGTACGACCTCGTCGACGATGCCGGTGATCACGTCCCGGGGCACCGGGGCGCCGTGCGCGAGGAAGTGCTGGGACAGCAGCGCGGGCCCCACCTGGAGCACGCGCTCCGTCAGCGCCTCGGCGCGGATCTCACCGCGCGCGACGGCGTGCTCCAGGACGGTCCGCAGCGTCTGCGCTCGCACGCCGACCAGTCGCCCGCGCAGCTCGGCGGTGAGTCCGGGGTCGCTGAGCGTCTCGGCGAGCAGCCCACGCATCGCGGCGCCCAGCGGGCCCGCCAGCCGGAGGGAGGCGTCGTGCAGCACGGCGATCAGATCATTCCGCAGGTTGCCGCTGCTCGGGACGTCGGCCGGCGTCGGCAGGCTCTGCTGCAACGCGTCGGCGACCAGGTCCGCGCGGCTGTGCCAGCGCCGGTAGAGCGCCGCCTTGCCGGTGCCGGCCAGCTCGGCGACCCGCTCCATGCGCAGGCTCGCGTAACCGGAGTCGGCCAGCTCCGCCAGCACGGCGTCGTGGATGGCGCGTACGAGCGCGTCGCCGCGGCGGCGGCCCGGCGCGCGGGTGGCTCGCTGCCCCACCGCGGGCGCGGCATCCTCGGCCGGATCCATCCGATTCCTCTCTTAGTGAACGATACGTTCCCTAGGCATGCTAGCCTGCTTTTTAGTGAACGCACCGTTCTCTAAGCGAGTGTCGCACAGCCACGGCCATGCAGCTCTGAGGAGTTCCCATGGGCAAGCCCCTCCCCTCCCCCGCGGACCCGGTCCCGGACAAGCACGCGGAAGCGGATCTGTCGCCCTGGCAGATCGTGACGGCCATGAGCGGACTGCTCCTGGTGATCATGCTCGCCACGCTCGACCAGACGATCGTCGTCACGGCCCTGCCCACCATCACCGGCGACCTCGGCGGCCTGGACCAGATCGCCTGGGTGGCCACCGCCTACCTGCTCGCCTCCACGGTGAGCATGCCGCTGTACGGCAAGGTGGGAGACCAGATCGGCCGCAAGGCACTGCTCCAGTTCGCCGTCGTCGTCTTCCTCGTCGGCTCGATGCTGGCCGGACTGGCCCAGTCCATGGGCCAGTTGATCGCCTTCCGGGCCGTTCAGGGCCTGGGCGCCGGCGGACTGCTCATCGGGGCGCAGGCCATCGTCGGCGACATCGTGAGTCCGCGCGAACGCGGTCGGTACAACGGCCTGGTGGGCGCGGTCGTCGGGCTGTCGTCGGTGACCGGCCCGCTGGTCGGCGGGTTGTTCACCGACCATCTGGGCTGGCGCTGGATCTTCTACATCAACGTTCCCGTCGGGGTCGCCGCCCTGGCGGTCATCGCCGTCGTGCTGAAGCTGCCGCGCCCCCGCACCCGGGCGCGCGTCGACTACCCCGGCGCCGCGCTGCTGGCCGCGGCCGTGACCTGCCTGGTGCTGCTCACCAGCTGGGGCGGCAGCACGTACGCCTGGGGCTCCGCGGTGATCGTCTGCCTCGGAGCGGGCACGGTACTCCTCGGCGCGGCCTGGGCGCTGTGGTCGCTGCGGGCGGCCGAGCCGATCATCCCGCCGCGGCTGTTCCGCGACCGGTCGTTCTCGGTCTGCTGCGCCGTCAGCCTCGTCGTCGGCATGGCCATGTTCGGTGCGCTCACCTTCCTGCCGGCCTTCCTGCAGATCGTCACCGGGGCCTCCGCCACCAACTCCGGTGTGCTGCTGCTGCCGTTGATGCTGGGGCTCGTCCTCGCCACCGCCGCCTCGGGCCAGGCCATCACCCGGTTCGGCCGCTACAAGGTGTTCCCGGTGACCGGCTGCGCGGTGGCGTCGCTGGCGCTCGGGCTGTTCGCCACGATGGGGCCGCAGACCACCCGGCTCACCGCCAGCACGTACATGTTCGTGCTCGGCCTGGGCATCGGCCTGGTCATGCAGGTGATGATGCTCGTCGTACAGAACACCGTGCCGCGGGCGGACCTGGGCACGGGCACGGCGTCGGTCACCTTCTTCCGGCAGGTCGGCAGCTCTGTCGGGGTCGCGCTGGTCGGCGCGCTGTTCAACAGCCGGCTCACGGACGAGTTCGGCAAGCTCCCCGCCGGGGGCACACCCGACGCCGCCTCGCTCACCCCGGAGGCCGTCACCGCGCTGCCGCCGGACGCCCAGCGCGCCGTCGTGAACGCCTTCGGCGACGCGCTGCCGCCCGTCTTCGGCTACCTGGTCCCCTTCACCGTGCTCGCCCTCCTGCTCACTCTGGCGCTCGTGGAGCAGCCCCTGCGCTCGGGCCGGGCTCGATAGGGATGGCTCTCAGGGCGTGCGGACCAGCAGATAGCGGCGCAGCTTGATCCTGCCGGACGCGATGCCGATCCGGACCATCCGCGCCCACGTCGCCCGCCGCCGCTCGTCGAAGTGGGGGGACATCCGACGCGTCCCACTGAGGTACGGAAGCACGTCCTCTCGCGGCATCTCCTGGCAGTCCACCAGCCGCCACCCCTTGAACCGCGCGCGCACTTCGTCCGGGTCCGCCCCCCGGCCGGGGCGGACCCGGGTGATGGCGAGCATGAAGAGCGTCGCGCCCTCGGCCGCCACCGCGTTCACGCTGTCGACGTAGGCGTCCCGGCGGTCGTCCGCCAGGGTGTGATAGCAGCCGCTGTCCACGAGAAGCGCGTAGCCGTCTCCCACATCGAGCGCGTCGAGCCTGGTCACGTCTCCCTCCACCAGCCGTACGCGCGCACCGGCCGCCGCGACGCCCGACCTGGCGTGCGCCAGTCCTTCGGCGTCGAGGTCGACACCGGTGACCTCCCAGCCCCGCTGGGCCAGATAGACCGCCGTGTCGCCTTTGCCGCATCCCAGGTCCAGGGCCGCGCCGGGCACGGGGACATGGGGCCCCTCCAGGAGCCCGGCCAGGCCGGGCATCACGTGAGACGTCTGCTCGGTCAAGGTGCGCCACCTTCCTTCGTTGTCGTCTCTCACCAGGCGACCGGTAACTTGTGCAGGCCGTAGATGTACATGTCGTGCCGGAAGGGCACCTCCTCGAACGGGACCGCGAGCCGCAGCCCGGGGAAGCGGCGTACCAGCGTCTCCAGCACCACCTGCATCTGCGCCCTGGCCAGCGACTGACCGATGCACGGGTGCACGCCGTAGCTGAAGGCGAGGTGCTGCACCGGCTGCGCGCCCGCGAACCGGTCGGGGTCGAAGCGCTCCGGGTCCTCGAAGACCGCCTCGTCCCGGTTGGCGGCGACGTTCGAGACCACGACGCCCTCGCCCGCCCGGATCAGCTGGCCGCCGACCTCCACATCCTCCTTGGCGATGCGGGGGATCCCGGTGTGGGTGACGGTGGTGAAGCGCAGGCACTCCTCCACCACCGGCCCGACCAGGCTCGCGTCCTCGCGCACCCGGGCGAGCACGCCGGGCTGGCTCATCAGGAGCAGCACGGACAGCGAGATGCTGTTCGACGTGGTCTCGTACGACCCGAGCATCAGCACCATGACGAGCCCGACGAGTTCCTCGCGGGTGCAGTCGCCGGTCGCCTCGCGCTCTGCCACGAGCCTGCTCATCAAGTCGTCGCCCGGCTCGCGCTGCTTGGTCTCGGCGAGCTGCGCGACATAGCGATGCGCCGCGCCCAGCCGCGCCTTGGTCTCCTCCGGAGTGGCGCCCCTGCTCATGATGGCCCGGCTCACCTCCAGGAACAGGTCGGCGTCGGGGCGCGGTATGCCGACCAGCTCGGCGCCCACCTGGACCGGCAGCGGCAGGGCCAGCTCGGTCTTGATGTCCGCCGGGGGGCCGGCGGCCGCCATCCGGTCGACGGCCTCGTCGACATACCGTTGGATCCTGGGCCGCAGTTCCTCCGCGGTCCTGGCGGTGAAGTTACGGGCCACCAGGCGCCGCAGCCGGGTGTGCTCGGGTGGGTCGCTGAAGATGAAGTTCCCGGGCACGGAGGACCGCGGCGGGCCGACGTGGGGGAAGTTGGGCCGTTTCCGCTCCGCGCTGAACCTGCGGTCCGCCAGCACCGCGCACACGTCCTCGTACCGGGTCACCAGCCAGGCGTCGTTGCCGAACTGGCGCATCTTCACCGGTGCCACCGGGCGGGTGCCACGCAGTTCGCCGAGCAGCGGGGCGGGGTCGAAGGGGCATTCGCGGTTGTGTCCGATCCACGGGTAGGGGGGCAGTTCGTCCGTCGCGGCCGTGGCCTGCGCGGGGTCGGTCGTCGTCATGTCGGCACCTCCTGAGGTGGTCGCTGGCTGGGTTCATCACTTGATGAAGGCGGGGCCGGGCACGTCGCGCGGGACGGCGGGCCGCGGTGCGGGCGGTGGACGGCGTCGCTGGACGGCGCAGTCATGCGGCGACCGGGTAGGGGTGGTCGCCGTCGGCGGCCGCCAGCAGTAACCACAGCGCCTCCAGCGGCATGTGGTCCAGGCTCCGCAGCGCGGCGGCCGACTCGGCGCAGTACCGCGGTCCGCACAGCCCGGCGTCCGTCCAGCCGGCCCTGAGCCGGTCTTCGGCCCGGTCTTCCGCCCCGTCGCCCGCGGCGCTCGTCCGCTCGACCCAGCCGCCGATCGCCGAAGCCGTCAGCGAGGGCGTGCGGTTCCCGTCGGCGGGGCGGGACGCGGAGTACACGCCGGGTGCGATCCGCAGCGCGCCGATCTCGTCGACGGCGGCCCGGTGCAGCGAGTCGTCCTGCCACTGCCGCGCGGCGAGTTCGAGCCAGGCGGCGCGCAGCGCGGCGGGAGCGGCCGGGGAACGCGCCGCCCGCCGCGCGTCCACCACCTGCCGCGTCCGGTCCAGCAGCCGCCGGGACGGCGCCGGGTCCTGGCTCAGCTCGACCAGCGTGAGCAGCAGTCGCAGGTCGTCCGGTGCCGCGGCCGGCCCTCGCTGCTCCGGCAGCGCCGCGTCCACTTCCCTGGGAGCGGCGCCGCCCACCGCGGCGGCCAGCATCCGCAGCCCCGCGCGGGTGGCGCCGAGCATGGGCTCTTCCAGGTCCGTGCCGCGCCGCACGGCGGGCACGCCGGTGTCGCGTATCCAGCGCCGTAGCGGGGCGGCGAACCGGTCGCCGAGACCGATCCCCTCGGCCCTGGCCGTCCTCATCGCCGCGGTCGACACCCGTACCGTGTCGGCCGGCTCCTGCCGGTCCGGCCAGCCGGCGCGCCCGTACGCCCCCTCGGGTGCCGTACGGACCCTGGGACAGCCGAGTTCGGCGGCGGCGTACGCCGCCTGCGGGTCCGCGGCCTCGCCGCCCGGCAGCCGCACCTCGCCGCGGGCGTCGACCAGGCGTGCGCAGACCGCCGGGTCGACCGGCGCCGCCGAGAACCCCAGCCCGCCGGCGGCGCGGTCGAGTGCGGCCTTCGTCACCAGCCACACGGCGTCGGCCTGCCCAGCGGCGCCGGTCAGCACCCCGTCGGCGGCACGTACCGTATCGGCCAGGTTCCGGGCCGCCGCCGGGGGCATCCGGGCGGCCAGCAGGCCAGCGGTCTCCAGCAGCGCGACGATCTGGGTCAGGTTCTCCGCGGTGACGACGGCGGGGTCCAGGACGGACAGCGCCCGGGCCGTCTCGTCGGACACCTGCCGCGGTACCGGCAGGCCCAGCAGCCGCTGCAGCCCCACGGCCGTCGCGGTGCTCCCCCAGTCGGCCGCGGCGGAGTCGGACGCACGGTAGCCGCCGCCGCTGCGCAGCCGTTCCAGGGTCCGGCTCACCCGCCGCGGGTCCTGCCGCGCCCCGACCGCGTCGTGCAGCCGGACGGCCGCGTCCACCTGGGCCAGCGCCGGCAGCTCCGCCGTCCCCGACCGGCCGTCGAGCGCCCGTCCCGTCCACTGCCGGACGGCGTCCGGGTTGAGCCGGGTCGGCCGGTCGCCCACCGCCGCCAGCCGGGCCCGCCAGGACGTCTCGTACAGGGAGAAGGGCGCTGCCGTCGCGCTGTGCGCGCCGTCGACGAACCAGCCGTGACGGCCGTCGGTCACCCAGGAGTCGAGCAGCAGCAGCCGCACCCGGTGGGGGCGCCACCAGCCGGCGGCGGCCGGCGGCGGCGCGGGCGAGACCACGTCGCCGCCGAGGACCAGCAGACCCGTCAGCAGACAGCCCGCGGCGGCCAGCCTGCCGGTCCCGGCCGGTATTCGCGCCGTCCTGCGGGTCCGCGGCGCGTATCCGGGCCGGAGGTCAGATCGAGCCACGGTCCTCCCCCTCGACCCGGAAGAAGGCGGAGCCGAACTGGAAGGTCCCGGTAACCGTGTAGCGGACCTGGAACACGGTCCCCTGAGTGGTGAAGTCCAGCCGGTCCCACGTGTGCGCGGACAGCCAGCCGTCCTGTACCTCGGTCTGCCACCGCAGAGCGTCGCTGCCGACGCGCTCGGCGCCGGCGGGGCCGCCGGTGAAGCTGACACTCCCGCCGGAGGGAACCACCAGGACCCGCCAGGTGTCGCTGTGGATCACCCGGTCGGCGTCGAACGGCATGCTGCCCTCCCAGGCGACCTGCGAGGCGCTCGAGGTGAAGGAGCCGACGGGGCGGGCGAAGAACGGCAGCCTCAGATGCGAGCCGCCCTGCGCGCTCAGGGCGGCCGGGGAGCCGCCGGGGGGTGTGACGGTGCGCCGCTCGTCGAGTGCCAGGGGGTAGTCGTTGTTCAGCCGCCGGGAGTCCGGCACGTCCGCGGCGCTGTTCGCGACCAGGCTGCCGTCGCCCAGGAGCGCGCTCTTGTCGGTGACCCCGGGTGCCGCGGTGAGGACCTGGCCGCGCCGCGCGTCCTCCAGCACCGTGTAACCCGCGGCGGCCGGCGTGGCCGCGGTCCCGGCGCAGGATGCGGCCTGTGGGTGGCGGGCGCTCAGTGCCTCGGTCGTGCCGGACGCGCGGTCGCGGGCGACGGCGTCCTGCACCCCGTTGCCGTCTCCCCGCACCAGGTTGTCGGCGGCGGAGACGTAGGCCATCAGGGAGCCGTCCGCGCTCAGCCCCATGCCGACGTGGTCCCGCGCGCTCTCGCCGTTGCCCTCCGCGCCCCCGGTGGCCACACTGACCCGCTCGGTGACACCGCGCTCGCGGTCCCGTACGAACACGTCCCACAGGCCGTTGCTGTCGCCCGGCACCAGGTTCGACGCCTGCGAGGTGAACGCCACATAGCGCCCGCCCGAGTTGACCAGTGGGTACAGGGTGGAGTCGTCGTCGGGTTCGGAGCCGTCGGCGCCGACGGCGACCCGCTCGGTGGTGCCGCGCCGCACGTCCCGCAGGAACACGTCCGCCTTGCCGTTGGTGTCACCGGGGACCAGGTTGCCGGCCCGGGAGGTGAACGCGACGTAGCGGCCGTCCGGGCTGATCGTGCCGGAACTGCCGTCCGCGGCCTGCGCCCCGTCGGCACCGACGCTCGCCCGTACGAGCGTGCCGCGCCGCATGTCCCGTACGAACACGTCCGCCTGGCCGTTGGTGTCGCCCGGCACGAGGTTCGACGCCTGCGACGTGAACGCCACGTAGCGGCCGTTCTCGCTGACGGTCACGCCGGCGCCGAGGCCGTTGCCCTGGGTGCCGTCCGCGGCGGTGGTGACGCGCTCCATGTCGCCGGTGCGCAGGTCGTACCGGAACGAGTCCACCAGGCCGTTGGTATCTCCCGGCACCAGGTTGGAGGAGTCGGAGGTGAAGACGACGTACCGGCCGTTGCCGCTGATCATCGTGCGGAAGCTCTTCCCGTCGCCCTGGGTACGGTCGGGGGCGACGCTGACCCTCCTGGTGGTGTCGCCGTCCCGGTCGCGCACGAAGACGTCCATCTCGTCGTTGGTGTCGCCCGGCACCAGGTCGGAGGCGTCGGAGGTGAAGACGACGTACCGGCCGCCCCTGCTGATCTGCGGGCCGAAGCTGTCCTGGTTGCCGGGGGTGCCGTCGGGGGTGGCGCTGATCAGCTCGTTGGCGCCGGTCCTACGGTCTCTGAGGACCACGTCCGAGGCCTCGTTGGTGTCGCCCGGCACCAGGTCGGAGGCGAGCGACAGGAATGCGGCGTACCTCCCGTCCGGGCTGACCGCGACGTTCTGGCTGCGTCCGTTGCCGGTGGCGGAGGCTGTCGCGGGCGAGGCGTCCGGGCACCCGGCGGTCCCGGTCCGGGCTGCCGGCGGGCTCGGGGCCGCGGGCGCCTGCGCGCCCGCGACGAGCAGGCCGACGACGGCGCCGAGCACCGTCGCCACCCGCCCTGCTGTTCCTCTGACCGCACCGACGCCGTCCGTTCTCATGGCTTCTCCCCTCGGCGGCGCATATGGGCGGGTCCGAGCGTAGGAACGCCGACTCAAGGCAGAGTCACGAATCCCGTATGCGCACGGGCGGCCACGGGGCAGGTCAGCGACTCCCGCCCAGCTCCTTCGACTCGGCGCGCTCCGCGGGCCGCTCCGGCGCCGGGGCCGCCGGACGCTCGTCCTCGTCCTTGGGCTCGTCCTCGTCCTCGGGCTCGTCCGCGGGCTCGATCGCCAGGTGGGGCAGCGACCTCTCCAGCCAGGAGGGCAGCCACCAGTTGCCCCTCCCGAGGAGGTACATGACGGACGGGACCAGCAGGCTCCGGAGGATGAACGCGTCCAGCGCCACGGCGGCGGCCAGCCCGATGCCGGCCATCTTGCCCTCCACGGAGCCGCTGAGCACGAACGCGCTGAACACGCAGATCATGATCACGGCGGCGGAGTTGATGACCCGGGCGGTCTCGGTCAGGCCGACCCGCACCGCGCGGCGGTTGTCGCCGGAGTGCACCCACTCCTCGTAGATCCGGCTGACCAGGAAGACCTGGTAGTCCATGGACAGGCCGAAGAGCATGGCGAGCATGATCACCGGCAGGGCCGAACTGATCGGCACCTCGCCGCCCAGGTCGAGCAGCCCGGTGATCCAGCCCCACTGGAAGAGGGCCACCAGCGCGCCGAAGGACGCCCCGGCGGCGACGAGGTTCATGACGGCGGCGGTGAGCGGGATCAGCACACTGCGGAAGGCGAGCAGCAGCAGTACGAAGCCCAGCCCGACGATCACCCCGATGAACAGCGGCAGCTTCTCCCCGATCACGGAGGCGAAGTCCTTGTTGACGGCCGTCGCGCCGCCCACGTGCACCTGGAGCGGCGTGCCCTCCTCCGCCCGCGGAATGACGTCGTCGCGCAGCCGGTCGATGAGCCGGTCGGTCTCCTCCGCCTGCGGCGAGGCGGTGGGCACGACCTGGATGACGGCGACTCGCTGGCCGGACCGGAGGGGGGCCGCCTTGACATCGGACACGCCCTCGGTGCCGGGCAGGTCCTCGACCAGCGTGTCCAGCGCGGTCCGCGCCGACGGCCCGGGTACGTCGGCGACCAGTTGCAGCGGTCCGTTGAAGCCGGGTCCGAAGCCCTCGGTCATCAGGTCGTACGCGCGGCGCGTGGTGTTGGACGTCGGCTGATTGCCCTGGTCGGCGATGCCCAGGCGGAGCGAGAACACCGGGATGGCGAGCACTGCCATCACCACCACCGCGACCAGCGCCAGCGTGCGCGGGCGGCGCTGGACGAACTCGGCCAGGCGGCCGGCCGCCCCGGCGGCGTCCCCGGAGCCGGATCCGTCCTCGGAGCCGGATCCGTCCTCGGAGCCGGATCCGTCCTCGGAGCCGGATCCGTCCTCCGCGAGCCTGCGGCGCTCGCGCCGGGCGAGCACCCGGGGGCCGAGGAAGCCGAGCAGGGCCGGCAGCAGCGTTATCGCGGCGATCATGGTCAGCACCACGGTGGCCGCGGCCGCCGTGGCGACACCGTTGAGGAAGGTCATGCCCAGGGCGTACATGCCGAGCAGGGCCGCGCACACGGTGGCGCCGGCGAAGAGCACGGCGCGCCCGGAGGTGTTGAGCGCCAGCTCCACCGCCTGCGCCGGGGTCCTGCCGCGCCGGATCATGTTCCGGTGCCGGGTGACGATGAACAGCGCGTAGTCTATGCCCACGCCGAGCCCGATCAGACTGCCCAGTGTCGTCGCGACCTGCGGGATGTCCAGGACGTTGCTCACCAGGGCGATCCCGCTGAGACCGGAGCCGACCGAGAAGATCGCGATGGCGATGGGCAGGAGCATGGCGTACAGCGAGCCGAAGGCGAGGAACAGCACGATCGCCGCCGCGACGATGGCCACCAGTTCGGTCAGGCCCGCGGCCGGGCCCTCGGTCCTGGCGACGGCGTTGCCGCCCACGTCGACCTGGAGACCGTCGGTCTCGGCCTGCCGGGCCACGTCCACGACGCGCTCGATCTGCTCCGTGTCGAGGTTGTTGGCCAGGTCGTCGTAGACGATTCGGGCGTAGCCGATGGTGCCGTCCTCGCTGATCTGCGCCGCGCCCCCGCGCTCGTACGGGCTCGCCACCGAGCCGACCTCCGGCACCTTGGCGATGTCGGCGAACGCCGACTCCATCCGCCGGCGGACGTCCGCGTCCCGGACGGAGCCGTCGGCCGTCTTCCACACGACGACGTCGACGTCCCCCGACTGCTCGGGGAAGCCCTCCTGGAGCAGGTCCAGCGCCTTGGAGGACTCGGTTCCCGGCAGCCGGAAGTTGTTGGCGTAGGCATCGCCCACGACCTGGCTGCCCACGGTGGTGCCTGCGAGGGCGCACAGCCACAGCAGCAGGACCGTGAATCGATGGCGGAAACACCAACGTGCCAGTGCGGCCACGGGGAACTCCTCGTCGTCCGGAGAAGGTCGGCGGCTCGGCCGCCGGACCTGTGTCCCGGTACTGGGCGGGGCCGCTCACTGCCACTCCAGCCTGGAGGCGTGCCGCGACGGTTTCCACGCCTGGGATCCGACTCACAGAGAACTCGCAACTTCTCTTAAGGTGCCCCCAAGCTTCGCCCGGCAGAATGAAGTGCCATGCATCGGGCCGCGCCGCACCACCCGTCTTGGTTCGGCTCAGGGCCCGCCGGAACCTCCCTGTACGTCCCCATACATCGAAGGATCTCCAGCATGAGCTCGTCGTCAACCGCCACCCGCACGCGCCGCAGCAGCAGTGCCCGTCCGCCCACGCCCCGGGCCGCACCCGCCAGCCTGCGCAGGAACGTGCCGGAGTCCTTCGCGCGGCGGCACCGCAGGGGGCTCGCCTTACTCGCGGGCTGCTGCGCCGCGGTGCTGATCTTCCTGGCCGGGATGGGCACGGCCTCCGCGCTGATGATGGACCGGATGAGCGGAATGAAGGACAAGGTCAGCGAGTTGGCGCTGGGCGCCGCGGGTGGCGGGGGCGGGATGCCCGGGGGTGGCGGGGCCGGGATGCCCGAGGGCGGCGGCGCGGGCGGCGCGACCGGCACGGACCTGCAGAAGTGGGCGGAGGAACAGGGGCTGCCCCCTGGACTCTCGGAACAGCAGCTGACCATGCTGAACCAGAAGTTCCCCGATGGCATTCCACCGGAGACGCTGGAGATGATCAAGCAGCAGCTCGGGGGCTGAGCCCCCTCCGGACCCGGCAGTCGGTGCTCGCATCCCCCGAGGGCACCGGCTGCCGACCCGTCGGGGCGGCGTGCGGGCACCGTAACGGGATGGGAGGAGCACGGCATGGAGGACGTCACCGGTCAGGGCACCGTTCTCATCGTCGAGGACGAGCCGAGCATCACCGACATCCTGGAGATCACGCTCAAGTTCCACGGCTTTCGCACCTACGCGGCGGCCACCTGCCGCGAGGCCGAGGAGCTGGCCCGCACGCACCACCCCGACCTGCTGCTGCTCGACGTGATGCTGCCGGACGGCAGCGGCTGGCAGGTCTGCCGCACCCTGCGGGCCGAGCGCGACGACCTGGCGGTGATCTTCCTGACCGCCCGCGACGCCTCGTCGGACATCGTCGGCGGCCTCGCCATGGGCGGCGACGACTACATCACCAAGCCGTTCAAGGTGGACGAGGTGCTGGCCCGGGTGCGGGCGGTGCTGCGCCGCTCCCGGCGCGACCAGGCGCCGCAGACGGTGCTGCGCCACGCCGACCTGGAGATGAACGAGGCCACCCACACCGTCCGCAGGGCGGGGCAGCCCGTCGACCTCACCCCGACGGAGTTCCGGGTGCTGTGGCACCTCGTACAGCACGCGGACCGGATCGTCACCAAGGACGAACTCCTGCGCCAGGTCTGGGAGTACGAGTTCCCCGGGTCCACCGTCGTCGAGACGTACATCAGCTATCTGCGCCGCAAGCTGGACGCGCTCGGGCCGCCGCTGATCGTCACCCGGCGGGGCCTCGGCTACACCGTGGAGAGCCCGCGGTGAGCACGTCGCGCCGCGCCGGCCTGCGGGCGGGCCTGTACTCGCTGCGCGTCCGGCTCAGCATCGCCAACGTCATCCTGCTGGCGCTGACCCTGACCCTGACGATCACCGCGGGCCTGCTGGGCGTACGGCACTTCATGCTCGACCGGATCGACGAGGAACTGCTGCGGGCGCGGACGAACCTCAGTCAGTCCGGCGCCACCGTGGAGAGCGTCGAGAACCTGCTCCGGCTCGCCGACCACCTCCACAGCGTGCAGGGCTTCGTGCCCGACAACCCGATCACCGAGAACACCACGGTCGTGCTCGACCCCAGCGGCCGGCCGCTGCCCGTGGTGGAGCCGGTTCCCGCCGGCCGGGCGGCGCAGACCGTCAGTACCCAGCGCGGCGCCGTGGCCTCCGCGGTGGCCGACCCGGCTGCCCTGTCCGACGCGGGCGACCCGGTCACCGTGGAGGCCGGCGGCCGGGACTACCGGGTGGTGGCGGTGCGGTTGCAGGACGGCGGCATGATCCTCCAGGCGGCGTCGCTGGACTCGATGGCCTCCCTGGTCACCCGGCTGCTCCCGCTTTCCGTGGGCACCGGGCTCGGGCTGCTGCTGACGCTGGCGGCGGTGTCGCTGGCCACGGCCCGGCGCAGCCTGCGCCCGCTGGAGGACATGGTGCACACCGCGTCCGCGATCGCCGAGGGCGATCTGTCCCGGCGGATGGGCGACGAGGGCAGCTCGACCACGGAGGTGGTGGAGCTGCGCGACGCCCTCAACACGATGCTGCACCAGATCGAGTCGGCCTTCGAGACCAGGGAGCGGGCCACCGCACGGGCGCGCCAGTTCGCCGCCGACGCCTCGCACGAGCTGCGCACCCCGCTCACCGCCGTCCGCGGCTATCTCCAGCTGTGTGCCGACGGGATGCTCGGCGAGGCCGACCAGCGGCGCGCGCTGAACCGGGCGAGCACGGAGGCGGACCGGATGGGACATCTGGTGGACGAACTGCTCGACCTGGCCCGCCTGGACCAGCGTCCGCTGCTCGACCTGCGCCGGGTCGACCTCGCCCGGCTCGCCCGCGACGGCGCCGCCGACCTCGCCGCCCGGCAGCCGCGGCGGCCGGTCGTGGTACGGGCGCCGGGGACCGCGGTGTACGTGCTCGGGGACGAGGACCGGCTGCGCCTGGCCGTCGGCAAGCTGCTGGCCAACGTGCGCACCCACACGCCGGAGAGCGCGCGGGCCGAGGTGAGCGTGGAGGCGGACGCCGGTACCGTCCGGCTGCGCGTGGCGGACCACGGCCCCGGGATGCGCTCGGAGGACGCCGCCCGGATCTTCGACCGCTTCTTCCGCGCCGACGCCGGCCGCCGCCGGGACACGGACGGCGCCGACGGGACCGGTCTTGGGCTGTCCATCGTCCGCGCCGTGGCCGAGGTGCACAGCGGCACCGTAGAGCTGGACACGGCGCCGGGCGAGGGCCTGAGCGTGACGCTGCGGCTGCCGACCGGGCCGGCAGCCGCAGGATGACGGTCGATCCGCCGGTCGGCGTCAGCGCAGTACCACCGGCAGGGAATCCAGTCGCTGAAGGAAGTTCAGCGACCGGTGCTGGATCTGCTCGGCCGGCACGGCGAGCCGCAGCTTCGGGAACCGGCGGATGAGTGAGCCGATGGCGACCTCCCCCTCCAGCCGCGCGAGCCGGGCACCGAGGCAGTAGTGGACGCCGCCGCCGAACGCCATGTGCGGGTTCTCCGCGCGGGTGACGTCCAGCCGCTCGGGGCACTCGAACTTGGTCGTGTCCCGGTTGGCCGACGCCAGGCACAGAATGACCAGCGAGCCCTTGGGGATCACCGTGCCGTCGACGGTCACGTCCTCGGTGGCGTGCCGGAAGACCCCGGGGACGGGCGGCGGATCGAAGCGCAGCAGCTCGTCGACGGCCGCCCGCGCCAGGTCGGGGTCGGCCTGCACCGCGGCCAGCTGGTCGGGGTGCTGGAGCAGCCGGAACATGCCGCCGCTGATCATGTAGATGCTGGTCTCGTGCCCCGCGGTGAGGAGTTGCAGGCCCATCGCCGGCAGCTCGGGCTCGCTCAGCACCCCCTCGTCGGCCGCTTGGACCATCGCCGAGAACACGTCGTCCGCGGGGGCCTTGCGCTTGTCGGCCATCTTCTGGGCGATGAAGTCCTTGAGCTCCGCGATGGCGCTGAGCCCGTCGCCGGGCCGGGCGGCGCCGACGAGCTTGGTGACCAGCGCGCCGTAGTAGCTGATGTCCTCCCGCGGCACGCCCAGCAGCTCGCAGATGACGCCGATGGGCAGCGGGAAGGCGTAGTCCTCGATCAGTTCGGCTTCGCCCCGCTCCTCCATGCGGTCGAGCAGCTCCGCGGCGAGCTCCTGGATGCGGGGGCGCAGCGAGTCGATCCGGTTGGCGCTGAAAGCGCGCACCACCAGCTTGCGCATCCGGCTGTGGTCCGGGGGGTCCCGGTTGATCATGGTGTAGCGCAGCGTCTCGTCCTTGCGGATGAGTGCCTGGCTGTTCTGGACCTCGGGGCGGTTCACCGCGTGCGTGACCTCGCTGCTGAACCGCACGTGGTCGTTGATGCACGCGTCGATGTCCTCGTACCGCGTCACCCACCAGGACGGGGTGCCGTCGGGGAGGATCACCTTGTGCACGGAGCCGGTGTCGCGGAGGTTCGTGAAGAACGGGTACGGGTTCTCGGCGAAGTCGTGCGGAATGGTATGCCCGTCGTCCGGCTCTGCATGAGGGCACATTCGCTCCTGCGGCGGAGTCGACATCCTGCTTCCTCTCTGCTCCTGGGGTCGCGTCAGTGGACGCCGGGACGACGTGCGGCCATCTTCAGCACTTCGTCCAGCGGGTTGAGCTGTGTGGGCGAGAACCGGCGGCGCAGGAAGAGGGTGAGGCCCTCGTAGACCAACTCGCCGATCTCCGGCGGGGCTTCGGACTTGGCCCAGTGCAGCATGCTCACCACTTTGGCCCCGGTGACGTGCACACACCGGTTGTCCGGGTCCCCGGCACCCAGTGCGGGCGGCAGGAAGGTGGCCGAGCGCAGCGAGTGCATCACCCGGCGGGCGGCGGACTCGGCCGTGGTCGTGCCCTCCTGGACCTGGCGCAGCTGGGCGCTGGCGTCGCGGAACAGCTCGCGGACCGGCTCGTACTCGGCGAGGGTGCCGCGCACCGCGTGGCGCTCGTAGTCCTCCAGGATCCGCGGGTTCCGGGTCTTGAGGTACTTGCCGTAGGCCCGGTTGATCTCGAAGTTGGACAGCCGCTGGTTGACGGACCAGACGCGGAACCAGGCGTCCCACAGGTCGTAGTCGCGGAACGAGGTGTACGCGTTGGCCACCAGGTCGTCGTTGAAGTCGAGCAGGCCCTGTTCGAGCTCCTCGACCAGCTTGAACCGCTCCACGTCGAAGTCGTCGGCGCGCACGGCGTCGATCAGGCGCCAGCCCAGCGCGTTGATGATCTCGAAGGTGTTGGCGAGCCCCCTGGAGAACAGGGCGTCGACGAAGCCCGACGCGTGGGACGTCAGGCACCAGCGGTAGCCGACCGTCTGCTTCGAGGAGTACTGCAGCCTGGGGGTGGAGACCCATTCGCGTACGGACCGGGACCCGGTGAACTGCGGCGCGATGCTGGGGAAGTCCTTGATGAAGCGCCGGAACTCCTCCTCGGGCGGGCAGTCGGGCTTCGGGTACATCCGCGGGTCGAGGCTCAGACCCACGCTCACCAGCGGGTTGCGCGCCTTGATGTGGTTGTTGAACGGGATGACCCAGATCCAGCCGCCCTCGAAGATGTGGTGCAGGGTGCCCTGGCTCCACGGCATGATGTTGGCGTGCGTGCCGCGCGGCTGGAGCCGCTCGTACGGCGTCACGTTGATCATGTGCGTGAACAGGGACCTGGCGTGGTGGCGCATCCGGGTGGGCTGCTCGCGCAGGTCGAACTTGGTGGCGAGCGGGGACCTGCCGCCGCTGGCGTCCACGACGTACCGGGTTCGCCACCGATCTCCCGTTTCGGTGGCGAGAGTGACCCCTTTGTCGTCGATGTCGATGTCCGTGATGGCGGCGCGCTGTGCGACCCGCGCGCCGTACCTGACGGCCACGGACAGCATCCAGGCGTCGACGTCCTGCCGGAAGAAGTGGTTCTCGGTGTTGATGATCCCGGGCAGCGGCAGTTCGTTGCACTGCGCCGGATCCTGCCGCTCGCCCTTGCGGTGGTAGAGGAAGCCGAAGTTTCGCTTGATCCCGCTCGCGGGCGACACCTCGGCCTGGACGTTCTCGAACGACGCCAGGCTCTTGATCTCCGGCACGTCGTACCGGTCGGCGATCATGCGCATCAGCATCGAGGTGTGCGGGATGGTGGACTCGCCGACGGCGAACCTCGGATGAGTGCCGGCGTCGAACAGCAGGACGTCGACTCCGGCGCGGGCCAGGATGGCCGCCAGGGCCGTCCCGGCGATGCCGGACCCGATGATCGCCACGTCGGCGTCCAGTCGGAGTTGTGTATCTAACGGGCTGTCTGTCATGGATTTTCCCTCCGGTCTACGAAGGTCGGCGAAGCAGCCTCCACGGTCGATGTCACCCGCACGGTCGCGGTCCGAGCCGTGAGTTGCATCTGCCGCCGGGAATTAATCACTTGATGACATCTGTGAAAGCCTATGCACGAGGAGTTCATCAGGTCAAGAATTATTGAAGCCGACCGACTCCGAGGAGGAGGCACCTTCCATGAGCAACAGCGACAAGGATCAGGTCCTGATCGCGGGAGCCGGCCCCGGTGGCCTGCTACTCGCCTGCGAGTTGGCACTCGCCGGCGTCCCGTGCACGGTGCTGGAGCGCCGTACCACCCCGTCCGTGCAGTCGCGGGCCACCGGACTGCAGGCGCGCACGCTGGAGTTACTCGCGATGCGCGGGATGGCCGGGGACTTCATGCGGGCCGGCCATCCCCACGACCACTACCGGATCACCGTGGGCAGGGCCCGCATCGACCTCACCCAGCTCGACACGGAGTACCAGCAGCTCGGCATCTGCCGGCAGAGCGTCACGGAGGAGATCTTCGAACGCCACGCCCGCTCCCACGGAGCCCGCATCGAGCGCGGCGTCGAGGTCCAGGCCGTCTCCCAGACCGCGGACGGCGTGACGGTGCGGACCAGCGAGGGCGGCACCGTCCGGGAACGCAGGGCCGGCTGGCTCGTGGGCTTCGACGGCTCCCACAGCACCGTGCGGACCGCCGCGGGCATCGACTTCCCCGGCAGGTCGTACCCGTACAACGTCATGGCGGGCGACGTACGGCTCGGTCGCAAGCCGGAGGACGGCATGCTGGTCAAGGTGTCCAAGGAGGGGATGGTCGTCGCCATCGACTTCGGCGACGGCACCTGGCGGATGGGCGCGGTCGACCGCAGGCAGCCGCGGGACCTCGACGAGCCCGCGAGCCTGGAGGAACTGCGCGACATGATCACCCGCGTCTTCGGCTACGACCTCCACCCCTACGACCCCACGTACACCGCGCGCTTCCGCTTCCACAACAGGCACGCCACCACCTACCGCAAGGGCCGCGTCCTGATCGGCGGCGACGCCGCCCACGTACACCCGCCGCTCGGCGCCCAGGGGCTCAACATCAGCTGCCAGGACGCGTTGAACCTGGGCTGGAAGCTGGCCGCGGTCATTCGGCACGGCGCACCGGATTCGATCCTCGACACCTACGAGCAGGAGCGCCGGCCCATCGCCCGACGCGTCCTGGGGGCCACGGGCCGGGCCATGCACATGATGATGACCCCCGCTCCCCCGCTGCGCCTGCTGCGCCGCCTGGTGGTGCCCACGGTCACCTCCCTGCCCGTGACCCACCGCTTCCTCGCCGGGCAGATCTCCAACCTGTCGTTCGCCTACCCCGACGGGGACCGCTCCGGCCGGGGCGGGCTGGTCGGCCGTCGGCTGCCCAACACCAGCGTCCGCCACCCGGGCGGAGAAATACGGCCGCTCTACGACCTGTTCCGCTCCGGCCGGTTCGTGCTGCTGGACCAGACCGGCGGCGCCGTGCCGCCCGTGCACCAGCCGTGGGCGAAGCTGGTGGAGGCGGTGGAGGTCGAGCTGGAGGGCCCGCCGGAGCTGGCGGCCCACGACCTCATACTCAGCCGCCCCGACGGATACTGCGCCTGGGCCGGAAGCCGCGAAGACGCGGTCGGTCTCGGCAGGGCGCTCGAACGCTGGTGCGGCGCACCGGAGACCCCGGGCGTCGTGGCGCTGCGCACGTAACTCCCCGTCTCCCGCGGCGCGCAGTGAGGCGGTACGGCGTGTACGCCGTACCG